>JAJFBI010000002.1 GCA_020697385.1 Microvirga sp.
GGATCTGATCGTGATGGGCGCGCACCGTAAGCAGCTTCTTCTGGACATCTTTGTGGGAACCACCATAGAGCGCGTGATCCGAAATGGCTCGTGGCCTGTGCTCATGGTGAACAAGGAGGGCCAGGACTCCTATCGGGCCGCACTCGCCGCCATCGACACGTCCGAGGCGTCAGCAAACGCGATCAGGACCGCCAAGGCGTTGAAGATCGCCGGTGATGCACACCTCACGTTTGTGCACGCCTTCCATCCAATGGCAAAGGGACAGATGTTCGTCGCGGGGCTCAGCAAGGCAGCCATCGATGGGCATGTTGGCGAAGAGCGAGTGCGGGCTACCAAGGACGTTGTTGAGATCCTGGGCGCCAACGGCGTCGACGCCTACGGCCCCTCGCTCTTTGTGGAAGAGGGAACTCCCTTCGAGGTGATCAAGTCAGCCGTTGAACGCCTCAGACCCGATCTCCTCGTCGTCGGCACCCACGCGCGCACCGGCTTGACGAAGGCGTTCCTCGGAAGCGTAAGCGAAGAGGCCCTGCGTTCCCTCGAGATCGACATCCTAGCAGTCCCGCCGAAACGGTGACGCGCGAAAGAGCGATTGCAGCGACCAGCCGCCTGGCGTTGACGTACTCTGCACCGTGAGACCGACGACGAACGCGCCTACGCTCCGATGCCCGTTCATATCGCGTAGGCCGTTCCTAGCGGCAGCGTTCTCATGGAGTACGCCACCAAAGCGAAGCTGGCCAGCATCGTGACAAGCATAACCACTGAGGGCACCAAACGCGTGAAGCCCGTGCGACTGCTTCATAAGAAGGCCCACACGACCTCAAACAAGCCAGCGAAGAACAGGGAAATCCAAGCCATGAGGGGCCCCGAAGAACCGGGCCCGAGTTCGCGAGCGGCGTGCTCGAAGCGGTCAGCGACCGCTTTATCCGTAAATGCAAGAACTCTAGCGCAGGCGAGACTTCATTCTATCGCGCTGGACGAGGCCTCCCCTGCCTCGCTCTTTGCTTCGTCCCGGAACAGGGCGGCGCGCACAAGGAGCATCAGAGTCACCGGCGTGGTGACCAGGACGAATAGGACGAGCAGGACCTCGTGCAGCACGGGTCGTGTCTGCAGCACCGAGAAGTAGACAATCGACGCCATTGCGATACAGCCGGTACCGAGCGTCGTCCCTAGGGTGGGCGGGTGAACCCGCGCATAGAAGGTCTTCATCCGCACAAGGCCGAAGGCGCCGATCAGGGTGATTGTGGCGCCGAGGAGCACGAGCGCGGCCGTCACGATCTCCGCCCATGCAGGAATGTCAGCCGTCCTATTCACTCGATCACTTCCCCGCGAAGAAGGAACTTGGCAAGCGCCACCGTCCCGACGAAGCCGAGCAGGGCGATAAGCAGCGCCGCCTCAAAGTAAATCGCGGTACCTAAGCCGATGCCGAAGGTCACGAGCAGCAGCATGGCGGTGACGTAAAGCGTGTCGAATCCCACGACCCGGTCCTGTGCCCGCGGCCCCCGAAGGATGCGGAACGTCGCGCATAGCATCGCCAGTCCGAGGAGAAATTGGGCAGCAGTGAGGGACCAGGCAAGCACGAGCGTGCTCATTCGAAGATCTCCAGCAAGAGCCGCTCGTAGCGACCCTTGAGCGTGCGCAACCAATCGCCTTCATCGATAAGGTCGAGGACGTGGATGGTCAGCATGCCGGTCAGGGGGTCGTGCTTGACCCACAGGGTCCCAGGGGTCGAGGTAATGATGCAGGCCAGGGCGGCGAGGCCATAGGGATCGCGCAGGTCGAGAGGAATATTCACGAAGCCGGATGTTCGCTCCCGCCCACCTAGGCCCAGGACGATGCGCGCCACGGCGACGTTCGACCTCACGATGTCGGCGAATACCAGCGAGAACAAGCGCAGGATCGCGCCCGGCCGACCGATCCGAGCCTTGGGCGGCTCCAATGCGTGAAGAGCCCAGCCCCCCGCCAGCGCAACCGCGGAGCCAAGGACGATGTGGGCGGCCGACATCGTCGTGTTGAGCAGCAGCCATAGCGCCAGAAGCACGGCGCTCGCGAGAGGATGCGGCAGAAGCCAGGTCATGTCGGGCCGGCTCTTCGCGCTTCTGCGCCGGGTTCCGCTTGCAAGACGTCGCGGACGTAGGTCTGGGGCGTGTGCAGCGACTGTGCGGTCGCGTGCATGTATCTCATGACCGGACCGGCCTGGATCGTCTGCATTGCGCAAAGGATCAGGAGGATGGCTACAGGAGCCATCTCGATGATCCGCACGCGCGGTACGGCACGGTCCGGTGACGCCCAGAAGGCGCGCATTCCGGCGCGCGTCATGGCGATGACCGCCGCCAGTCCCGAGAGGATCAGGATGATCAGCAAGGCCGACGAGGCCGTCCTTACGCCCGCGTCGGCCGATCCGACCGGATTGAGCGCTGCGGTAAGGAGCGCGAACTTGCCGATGAACCCGGACAGCGGCGGCAGCCCGGCGATGACCAGCGCGCAGCCGATGAAGGCGAGCCCGAGCATCGCCATGGTTGCCGGAATGACAAGCCCGACCTCCTCCTCGTTATCGAGATCGTCCTCGCCGTATGCCTCTCTCGTGACCGCCAGGACGTCGGCCCCCGGCTCGCGCCCTCGTTCGACAAGCTCGACAAGCAGGAAGAGGGCGCCGAGGGCGAGCGTGGAGCTGACCATGTAAAACAGCGCCCCGCTCGTAACGCCGGCCTCCCCCATTCCAATGGCGGCGAGCACTGTCCCGGAGGACACGAGCACTGAATGGGCGGTGAGCCGCGCCAAGTCCTGGGAGGCGAGCGTGCCGATCACGCCGAACGCGACGGTTGCCAGTCCGCCCAGCAAGAGCACCTCTCCCCCGAAGTTCGCCGACGCTCCCGCCGCTTCCCCGAAGAGAAGCAGCCAGAGCCTCAGCACGATATAGACTCCTACCTTCGTCATGATGGCGAAGATCGCTGCCACGGGCGGGCTCGCGGCCGCATAGGTGGTCGGCATCCAGAAGCAGAGCGGCCACATGCCTGCCTTGAGCAGGAAGGCTGTCGCGAGGACGGCCGCACCCGCCTCCAATAGGCCCCGGCTCTCCGGCGCGATGCCGGGGATACGCGCGGCGAGATCGGCCATGTTGAGCGTGCCCGAAACTCCGTAGATCAGGCTGACGCCGACCAGGAACAGGAGCGAGGCCGCGAGGTTCACCACGATGTAGTGCAGCCCGGCCCTCACCCGCGCCGGACCCGAGCCGTGAAGCGCGAGTCCGTAGGATGCGGCGAGCATCAGCTCGAAGAAGACGAACAGGTTGAACAGGTCGCCTGTCAGGAAGGCACCGTTGAGGCCCACCAGCAGGAACTGGAACAGCGAATGAAAATGCGCGCCGGCGCGGTGCCACCGGGCGAGCGAGAACACCACCGTGGCGGCGGCCAGGACGCTCGTCAGGAGCAGCATGAGAGCCGAGAGCCGGTCCGCGACGAGCACGATCCCGAACGGGGCCGGCCAGTCGCCGAGACGGTAAGTGGCCGCTGCGCCGCCCGACGATGCGCCGGCGCTCGCCAGGAGAGCGATGGCGATGGCTACTAGGCTGAGTGTGGAGCCGAGATTGATTGCCGCCTTGGCGTTGCGCCTTCGCTCGCCGAGGAGGAGCATCGCGGCGCCGGCGAGAAGCGGCAGCACGATCGGTACGATCACGAGGTGGTCGGTGATGCGGCTCACCGCTCCGGCTCCCTGCCGTCCACGTGGTCGGTTCCCGTAAAACCTCGCGATGCAAGCAGCACGACAAGGAAGAGTGCCGTCGTGGCGAAGCTGATGACGATGGCCGTCAGGACGAGCGCCTGCGGCAGCGGATCGGCGTATTGCGACGGATCGCCCGCGGCGCGGCTCGCAAGGACCGGCGCGCCCGTCTGCAGCCTACCCATGACGATGATGAAGAGATTGACGGCGTAGGAGAGCAGCGACAGGCCGATGATCACCTGGAAGGTGCGCGGACGCAGGATGAGCCAGACGCCAGCGCCCGCGAGCGTGCCGATGCCCAAGGCGACGGTCAGCTCCATCACTCGCCCTTGGTCAACGCAGGTGCGGACCGCGCACCCGTAGCCGGAGGGTTCGGCAGGCGATGGCTTCGCACGGATTGGTGAGCGAGCGCGATCAGCATCAGCACCGTGGCGCCGACGACAAGCGCAAAGACGCCGAGGTCGAACAAGAGGGCGCTCGCAAGCGGAATGCGGCCGACCAGAGGCACGTCCGCGTAAGAGAAGTATGAGGTCAGAAAGGGCCGGGAGAACAGCCAGGCGGCGGCTCCGGTCCCGCAAGCCAGGATCAGGCCGAACCCCATCCAGCGGATGGGCAGAATGCGCAACCGCGCTTCGACCCACTCCGTTCCGTGCGCCATGTATTGCAGGATGAATGCGATGGCCAATGTGATACCGGCGATGAATCCACCGCCGGGCTGATCATGTCCTCGCAGGAGCAGAAAGACGGCTGCCGTGACGATCACCGGGAAGAGCAGTGCCATGATCAGTGCAGGCGTCGCCATTGCATCCTTGATGGTGTCCCCTTTGGTCCGATCCGGATGCGCTTCGTCGGCAACGTTCTGGGCGCGCTGCTGCTCCGGTACCGGAATGCTGTCGGGTGCCGGCCGGAAGCGCCGCAGCAGGGCGTAGACCGTGAGCGCGACAACGGCGACCACGGTGATCTCCCCTAAGGTGTCGAAGCCCCGGAAGTCGACCAGGATCACATTGACGATGTTGGTTCCGCCGCCCCGTGTGTACGCGTTCTCCACGAAGTAGCGCGAGATGGTGTGAGGAGCCGGGAGGATCATCGCCGCATAGGCGAGCACCGCCAGGCCGCCGCCCGCCGCGACTGCGATGATGAAGTCGCGGGCGCGGTACCATCGGATTGCACCGACTCGGCTCCCGCCATCAACTCCCTCGATGCGCTTGGGGAGCCATCGCAGGCCGAGAAGGAGAAGGACGGTGGTCACTGTCTCGACCATAAGCTGCGTCAGGGCGAGGTCCGGCGCCGCCAGCCATACGAAGCTGACGCAGGTGACGAGGCCTGCGCCCCCGAGAAGGATCAGCGCGGCAAGGCGATGGAACTTGGCCATGTAGGCCGCCCCGAGTGCGCAGGCGATCCCAACGGCCCAGACTAGCGCGAAGGCAAGGTCGAAGTCGGTAAGCGGCGAGCCCGCAAGGGCGATGCCCTGCCGGTAAAGCGGCACAAGGGCGGCGATGAACGCGAGAGCCACAAGGAGCTGCAGTTGCGGCTGCAGACGCCGTGTGCCGAGGTGGCCCTCCAGCCATCTCGCGAGTCTCCAAGATAGGGTGACGAGCGTCCACTCGAAGATGCGCTTGCCGTTGAGGTGGCGCAGCAGCGGCGGTCCCTTGCTAGTAAGTAGGTAGCGCCGGAGCGTGAAATACACCGCAGCCCCGCCGGCCAGCGCGACGATGCTCATCAGGAGCTCGGGTGTGAAGCCATGCCACATGCGGAGGCTGTACTCCGGCACGGAGGGCCCGAGAACTGCGCGTACGGCAGTAGCAAGGACCGGACCCACGGTGAGCGATGGAAAGATGCCGACCACGAGACACGCGAATACGAGAAGCTCGGCGGGGAACCGCATTAGGAACGGTGGCTCGTGCGGAGCACGGGGCAAGTCCCTCGGGGCGGGGCCGAAGAACACCTCGCGAATGAAGCGCAGCGAGTAGGCCACCGTAAACATGCTCGCCAGCGTGACGATATATGGAAGCGCCCGATCCACGAGCGAGTTGTCATGGGTCTCGATGGTCTCCGCGAAGAACATCTCCTTCGAGAGGAAGCCGTTCAGCAGGGGAACGCCGGCCATCGCGGCGGCGGCTACCATGGCCAACGATGCGGTGATGGGCATGAATCGCCAGAGCCCGCTCAGACGGCGGATGTCTCGCGTCCCGCTCTCGTGGTCGATGATGCCGGCAGCCATGAACAGCGACGCCTTGAAGGTCGCGTGGTTCATGACGTGGAAAATCGCGGCGATCTGACCAAAGGGGGTATCCAGTCCGGTCAGAAGCGTGATCAGCCCCAGGTGGCTGATGGTCGAATAGGCGAGCAACCCCTTAAGGTCCTGCTGGAAGACGGCGAGGAAGGCCCCGAGGATGAACGTGATCAGGCCCGCCGATCCTACCAGCCACAACCATTCATTTGTCCCGCCCAACGCGGGCCAGAGCCGGACAAGCAGGAAGACGCCGGTCTTCACCATGGTTGCCGAATGAAGGTAAGCCGAGACCGGGGTGGGGGCGGCCATCGCGTGCGGCAGCCAGAAATGAAAGGGGAACTGAGCACTCTTGGTCAGGGCGCCCAAGAGAACCAGGAGCAACGAGGGGACGTAAAGGGAATGCGCACGGATCTTCGCGCCTGATGCCAGCACCCGGTCGAGGTCATAGCTGCCAACAATGTGCCCAAGCACAAGCGCGCCAGCGAAGAGACAAAGCCCGCCGCCGGACGTCATAGTCAGCGCCATTCGCGCTCCCTCCCGGGCCTGTGCGCTCTGGTGCCAATACCCGATCAGCAGGAAGGATAAGAGGCTCGTCAACTCCCAGAAAAAGACAAGCTGGATGAGGTTGCCCGACAGCACGATTCCGAGCATCGCGCCCATAAACGCGAGCAGGAACGAGAAAAACCGCGGCAGGGGATCAGACGGTGACATGTAGTAGCGGGCGTACACCACCACCAGCAGGCCGATCCCCGTGACCAGCATCGCGAAGACCCAGGCGAGGCCGTCCATCCTCAGGGTGAAGTCAAGCCCGAGCTCGGGCACCCAAGCCAGCGTTACTTTCACCACTCCGCCGTTCGCGAGGCTTGGATAAGTGGTGGACACCAGGACCAGGCCCAAAAGCGAGACGAATGCCGCGAGCCACGCTTCGGCATTGCGCGCGTTTGATCGCATGAGGCCGGCAATGACGCTGCCGAAGAAAGGCAGCACGAGCAGCACGAGGAGAACTATGCCGGTGTTTTCGATTATCGCCTCCGAATACGCGCGAGAGGGCGGAGCTTGCCGTTCAACCACGCGGCCGCACCCGACGGCAAGCGACGTGCAGCGCCATCGGTCGCAGGGGCGCCACCGCCGCTCGGGCCTCCCGCCGTGAAGAACTCGCATTCATTCGTGGAGCCATCCGGTTCCGGATGCCTGTCCGGAGCCGTGGGCGCGGCAAACCTGGGTCGCAGCGAGAACGCACCCCCGGTCAGCTGGACGACCCCGTCGAGGACGAGGACACCGCCGAAGATGGACCTGTGCAGCACGGGCGCCGACGGTGAACATCCGCGAGTTCTGCTTGCAGAGGCTCTCCTGGAACAAGCTCCGGGCATCATCCCCCGCCTGTGGTCGGAGATGTCAGTCTGCTCGGACGAACGCGCCGCGCAGGTCGCCGGGAAAATGGATTGCCGGGGCGTGCGACCCTCAGGCCAGCTGAGGCTCGCGCACCTGAAGGACGGTCAGCCTCCTCAAGTCTCCTGTCCTCGTTTCCCATGTGATCGAGTGACCCGCGCGAAGGCCAATCAGCGCCGTCCCAATTGGGGTAAGGACGGAGATCTTACCTTTTGAGATGTCGGCTTCGTCCGGATAGACGAGCGTCACCGTCTGAACCTTGCCGGTCGTGTCGTCACGAAACTCGACCTCGTACCCCATGCACACGGTGTGCTCCGGGTACCGCCCTTTGACGAGGACGTGTGCCCGGTCGAGCTCCTCCGCTAGGACAGCGGCAACATCAGGCATCGTGCTCGCCGCTGCTCTCGCGAGGACCGAGAGTTTCTCATGATCCTGGGCGGCCAGGGCGATGCGTGGCTTCAGCTGGCGCGTGACGGTGCCTAGCGCGCGGTGAGTTGTCATCGTCGTCTCCCATTACAATGAAAAAGCGCCCGCTGAGGCGGCGCCGGTCCCCGGTTGTTGCTCCTGCTGCACCTTCCGCGGAAAGCCGAAGAGTGGCTCCAGTAGATTGCTCGCCCCGGTGCCGGCCTCTGCCAAATCGGATCACGCACCCTGTTCGCGGCGCACAGCGCTCTCACAGGTGCTTCGCGCGCGCCCGCTTGCTGCGGTCTGGAACGAGTGAGTTCTGTGATTTGAAGCGCGCGGTGCCGGTGCTTCAAAGTGCCGCTACCATCGTAGCTAAGGTTCAGTCCGCCCGGTGTGTGATTGGTCCCCGAGCCCAGGACGCGACAGCGTGCGCTGAACTCGGGCTAATTGCCCGCGATAAGGTCGCCTGCGTGACACAGGCCTCTCTGAAAGGTCGCGAAGCTAAACATGATGCAATGCACGGAACGTATGTTGTCCTGCCTGGATGTCAACTCGGCACGACGCCCGAGCCGCCCGGCGGTGAGAGTCGCCCGGAGCACGCTTCCGGGGCACGCCAGGAGTCGCTACTCAAGATCGCGTGCATCGCCTCCGCATCGTGAGCGCATCTCAGGCGCTCGCACACCGCGCGGTCCCGTAAGCGACGTGCCCCACAAGCCATAGCGCGAAGAAGAGTGCCAGGGCTGCCTTCCGGTCCCAGCATCAGGAGCACTAGGTCGACTGGCTCGTCATCCACCGCATTGAACTCGATGGCAGGGTGCAGGCGAGCGAAGATCCCGAGTGGCTTGTCGATGCCGGCGACCATGGCGTGAGGAATTGCGACGCGACGTGCGGGACCGAATGATGGAGAGTTCGCGCACGCGGCCATCGCACCAACAACGACGTTTTCGCTGAGGCACGCCATACTCGACGCAGCGAGCGCAAGGTCGCGAATCACCTGTGCCTTGTAGTGCGCCTTCAGTCGTGGGATCACGCGCGCAGGCGTGACCAACCCGCCCAGGGTTAGTTTCGGCATGATCGTCCGCCGGCCCGTCAAGGGCCGCCTCAGATGTCGGTCAGCGGGGAAAGGGGGCGGTCGCCCGGACAGACGCTCTACGCGTCGTTCCGGGCGTACGTGCCTGCTTGAAGGCGGCCGGCTCGAAGAAGCATCGCCTGTCTTGTCGAAAATGGCTTCATCGTTGGTTCGATATCGTGTCGAGCTTCCGCCGTTTCAAGCGCGTATGGCGACACCAGGGCACGAAGATCGACTAGCGCGCCGTAGAAGCTGCGTCATGATGCGCACGGGGTCTTGGTCCGCGTCCGACGCCATCGTTATGTCGCAAGTTTCTCGACAGAGGCTGAGAGCAGAGTGTCCAAAGGATCTTCGTCGCTGCCATCTGCGATCTGCGTCGTTGTGCTAAGGGGTAACGCCCGACCAGCGAGCCAGGCTCGCAGTTGCGACCGAGGGGCTGCCCGAGGCTCGTCGACGTGTACGAGTGCCAGAAAGTCATGGTGATGTCGTTCTCGCTTTCAAGCCCGGAACAAGACTTGGAACACCTTCTCGCGGCAGTCCGTGCCTGCCGAGTATGCCGTGACTCGCCACGCTACGGGGGGCCCCTTCCCCATGAGCCACGCCCCGTCCTGCAAGCAGCGGCGTCAGCGCGCCTCTGCATCGCGAGCCAGGCTCCGGGAATGCGGGCGCATGCGAGTGGTCGGCCGTTCACCGACACGTCCGGCGTGCGGCTTCGGTCGTGGCTGGGCCTGAGCGAGGATGCGTTCTACGACGTGGCCCGAGTAGCGATCGTTCCCATGGCCTCATGCTTCCCGGGCCACGATGCGCGCAAGGGCGATCTTCCGCCCCGCCGGGAATGCGCCGAGCTTTGGAGAATGCCGGTACTTTTGGCACTTCCCAACCTGGAGTTGATCTTGGTCATCGGGCAATACGCACAAGCTTGGCACCTCGGCGGTGAGTTCCGCGGCGGCCTGACCCAAGCCGTCCGACGCTGGCGGGAGATACTCGCGAGCTCACGGCGGCCGCGGGTCTTGCCGTTGCCACATCCATCCTGGCGCAACAACGGTTGGATCCGAAAGAATCCGTGGTTCCAGGCCGAGCTGCTGCCAGCATTGCGCCAGGAGGTACAGGCGAGCGTCGGCCCTCGCGCCGCTTGAAAGGATTTGGGCCTCGTGAACGACCAGTCACGAAGCAGGCTCCAAAGCCACCAGCGACAGAGCTGGCGTTGGTCTTTGAGTAGTCATCTTCCAAATACGCAACGTCACGCTCGCGACTGACCGATCATTGAGCGCAGACTCTCCAATTCAGCGCTCGGCAATCAAAGCCGCGGTCAACTGTTTCACACAGCAAAGTAGGGCGACTGTTGAAGCCACGGGGCACAAAGAGATCCCGCCATGGCCGATCGACCTCAGATGCGGTCAACCTGGCGAAGGTTCCCGGCCGCCGCTGTCGTTGCGTTCCAAGAGTAGGTTGCCACCGGGGCGCGGGTGGTCCGGAACCTTTTCTACAGCCCGGCATCCAATCTGATCGCGAGGCACCCAAGTGGAGGAAAGCCATGGTCAGCCGAAATCCTCAGAGCACTGCCCAGGTCGCCGGTCACCCGCTCCATCCCATGCTCATCCCGTTTCCTGTCGCCTTTCTGGTCGCAACCTTGGTCTCCGATCTGATCTTTTGGATGACTGGCAATTCCGGCTGGAGCACCGCCTCGCTGAATCTGCTCGGAGCCGCTCTCATTATGGCCGCGCTCGCCGCCCTAGCGGGGTCTGACCGACTTCCTCGGCGATCATCGGATTCGGGACCTCTCGGCGGCTTGGCACCACATGATCGGCAACGTCGTCGCCGTCGTCCTATCCCTCTGGAATTGGTACCGACGGTATGAGGCGGGCGATGCCGCAGTGCTCCCAACTGGGCTTCTCATCTCGTTCGTCGTCGTCCTCATCCTCCTCTACACGGGATGGCGAGGCTGGGAGATGGTCTACAAGCACCGCGTCGCGGTGTCGGACCAGGGCAGCTGACGGAATCATTGGATGCTGCAGGTCGCGCAAGGCGAGAGGCGAGCGGAGTTTCAACGCTGGACGGAACCGGAGATCGGCGACTACGCGATCATCGGGGACTGCCGGACCGCGGCCTTGGTGGCGCGAGCGGGAGCCATCGACTGGCTCTGCTTGCCCCATTTCTCGGGACCGAGCGTTTTCGCCGCTCTCATCGACCGACGACGGGGCGGGACGTTCTCGGTCACGCCCGAGCAGCAGTTCAAAACGAAGCGCCGATACGTCGGACCGACTGCAGTGCTGGAAACGACGTTCGAGACGTCGACGGGGACCGCCCGGCTCGTCGATCTGATGCCGGTGCTCGAGAACCCCGGTGCGCTCCATCCGACACGGGAAATCTTGCGTGTTGTGGAGGGTGTGGAGGGCGAGGTGGATTTGCAGGTCCGCTTCGAGCCCCGCCCGAACTATGCGCGTGCGAAACCACGATTCAGTTTGCGTGGGGTGCTCGGCTGGGCGTGCACCTGGAGCGACGAACTCTTCCTTCTTCACGCCGACATCGCCCTTGAACTCACGGAAGACGGCAAAGCCCTCATCGGGCGGATCCGAATGAAGGCTGGCGAGAGGGCCTATCTGTCGCTCTGCTACTCCAAGGCCGACATCGGCATCATCGCGCCACTCGGCGAACCGGCGGATGATCGCCTGACGTCTACGCTAAAGTGGTGGACGGCCTGGAGCTGCCGTTGCGCTTATGAGGGACCGCATTATGAGGCGGTGCTGCGGAGCGCCATCACTTTGAAGCTCATGACGTTCGCGCTCTCAGGCGCGGTGATCGCTGCGCCGACGACATCCTTACCCGAAGCCATCGGAGCGGACCGGAATTGGGATTACCGCTACTGCTGGCTTCGCGACGCGGCCCTGACCATGCGGGCCTTCACGGGTCTTGGCTTCCATGACGAGGCAGCGTCGTTCCTGCAGTGGCTCTTGCACGCCACGCGCCTGACCTGGCCCGAACTCCAGGTCATGTATGACGTCTATGGCCAGACGAATCTCCGCGAGGAAGAGCTCGAAGGCCTCTCGGGGTTTCGTGATTCCCGTCCGGTCCGGATCGGCAACGAGGCGCATTCGCAGGTGCAGCTCGACGTCTACGGCGGCGTTGTCGCGGCAGCGTTCGATTACGTCGAGAGCGGGGGCAAGCTCCAGTCCGACGAAGCCAAGCTTCTCGTCGGCTTTGGGAAGACTGTGTGCAAGAAATGGCGCGAGCCTGACAGCGGCATCTGGGAGATACGCGGGCCGAAGCGGCACTACACCTTCTCCAAGGTGATGTGCTGGACCGCGCTCGATTGCCTGATCAAGCTGCATGAGCGCAGGTTGGTTCGCATCGACGTCGACCGCTTCCGCGAGGAGCGGGACGCCATCGCCGACACGATTGAGAGGCGCGGGTACAGCACGAGCTTGGGCAGCTATGTGAGCGAGCTCGATGGTGACCGGCTTGACGCGGCGCTGCTGCTCATGGGCTGCTTGGGCTATAAGGATCCGGGGCATCCGCGGATGATCGGAACCTACGACCTGATCGAACGGCGGCTCGGGCGCGATGGGCTCCTCTATCGGTACGAGCAAGGCTACGATGGCGTGCCTGCGCCCGAAGGCGCGTTCGGAATCTGCAGCTTTTGGGTGATCGACAATCTCGCGAAGCGCGGCGGCCTTGCCGCAGCGGAACGAAGCTTCGAGCACATCCTGTCGTTCGGGAACGACCTCGGCCTCTTCGCCGAAGAGATCGACATTGAGACTGGTGCGGCGCTCGGCAACTTCCCCCAGGCGTTCACGCACGTGGGACTGATCAATGCGGCGATCGCGCTTGCATCAGCGCGTCGGAGCAACGCGAAATGACGGCCGCTCTTCCGCCGTTCTGGAGCATGATGATCTGGGGGCTGCTCGGCACGGTGGCGATGACCACCATCCTGCAAGGTGCGCAGGGACTAGGATTGTCGCGTCTCAGCCTGCCTTTCCTCGCCGGCACCTTCTTCACGGGCGACCGGCGTTGGGCAGTCATCGTCGGCTTCACCTTTTACGTGATCGGCGGGTGGATCTTCGCCTTTCTTTACTTTCTCCTGTTCGCGAGCCTCGGCCTCCAGACCTGGTGGGTCGGCGCGGCGGCCGGCCTCATGCACGGCCTTTTCCTGCTTGCCGCCGCGTTGCCCCTCTTGCCCTATATCCATCCGCGCATGGCGTCCGAATATGACGGCGCTTCGACGACCAGGCAGCTCGAGCCGCCCGGATTCATGGGACTGAACTACGGGCACAGGACGCCTTTGACGACCCTGGCCGGACAAGCGGTTTACGGTGCCGTCCTGGGCGGGCTGCCCCAGCTCCAGAGCGCGTTATCGTGATTGCCGGGGAGAAGCTGATGGGTCTCGCCCGCACCGTCGCAGACAGCATCCTCGGTGCGTCGGCGGATGCGGTGGTGGCGACCGATCGTGCGGGTGTCATCCGGATCTGGAATCCCGGGGCCGAACGGATTTTCGGTCACCGCGAAGACGAGGCACTCGGGCAGTCGCTCGACCTTATCATTCCCGAGCGCCTTCGGGCCCGGCACTGGGATGGTTTTCGACAGGTGATCGAAACCGGCGAGAGCCGCTATGGCGCGGGCGATCTCCTGTCCGTGCCGAGCATCCGGAGGGACGGGCAGCGGATACCCGTGGAATTCACCATCGTCCCTCTGAAGGAGAGCAAGGGCGGATGACCGGAATGGCTGCGGTCATGCGCGACGTGACGACACGCTTCGATGAAATGAAAGCGCTGAGGCAGAAACTCGCCGAGGCGACCGGCTGTGCCAAGGGCGAGAGAACCAATCCGTAGCTCGGATCCGGACCATGGCGAACCCGTTTTTCACGATCGGGCACTCCACCCGCTCGATACCGGAATTCGTCGCCCTGCTGCGATCTGCGGAGGTGCTGCTCGTGGTGGATGTCCGGACCATCCCGCGCTCGCGTACGAACCCCCAGTTCAATCGAGATATGCTGCCGGACAGCCTCGCTGAGTATCAGATTGGCTACGAGCACATCGCCCAGCTAGGCGGCCTGCGGGGTAAGCCGCGCGGCAGCGAGACCTCTCTGAACACGTTTTGGGAAAACCGCAGCTTCCGGAACTATGCCGATTACGCCCTGTCCGACGGTTTCCGCGCAGGCCTCGCCCGCTTGCGCGAACTCGGCAATGAGCGACGAACAGCGATCATGTGCGCCGAGGCAGTCTGGTGGCGCTGCCATCGTCGGATCATCGCGGATTATCTGCTGGCCCGCGGCGTAGCGGTGTTCCACATTCTCGCACCCGACAACGTCGCCCAGGCGATCATGACTTCCGTTGCTCGCCCAAACTCCGGGGGTGGCCTCATCTATCCATCAGTGGCATGCACGGGGTAACCCCAGGAGAGGCGAGCCGGATCATCGATATCCGATTCCCATGACGTAATCGCGGAGGAGCGATCCCTCGTCCTTCACCTCTCCGAGAAGAGCTTGAAGCGCATCCCGCGCGTTGACGACGCCGCATGGTCTGAAGTGCTCGTCGACAACCGGGATATGCACGAAACCTCGTTCTTTCATGCTCGACCACACCTCGTGTAACAGGTCGCTCGGGCGACAATGAACCACGCTCTTCGTCATGATCGCCGATGCAGGGACGGTGGGGATGAATTCGCGACACTGAGCGACCTGACGAACAATGTCCGTTTTCGTAATGACGCCGGCCATCGATTTATCGGCGGCGCATACCACGACGAGGCCCACATGCGTTTCGGACAGCAACCTCGCGGCATCGGCAAGTGTTCCATCCGTTTTGATCGTGGTTAGGCGTTGGCGTGCTGTCGGCATGAAGTCGTCAACCCAGCATGGCGCGTTCTCCCTGGTTGATCGGAAGCTCTGCTCGACCACATTGGTCGGAGCGCGTAGCCCAGTCAGCGCTCGCAGCGTATCCGCGCAAGCATGACCAAGGGAAGAACGTCTCTACACTTCATCGGGTTCGCGTGGTGGGTCAAAGGCGAATTCAAAAGGTTCATGAAATATTTTGCTCTCAACCACCAAGTTATTTCGTTGGCGGTGTCGGTGAGCAAAGCCTACCTTTTGCGAATGTCTATAGCTGTGGGACCGATGAGACGTTGAGCGCTTCGATCAGTCGGCTCAATGCCCTCGGCACGTGAACGTGGTGCAATTGTCGACGATCATTCTCAGGGAGGGTTGTAAGTCTTGCAGGGCAGGCCTATCGTTAGCATAGCCGCCGATCGCCGGCCCATCGTCCTGATCACCGGCGCGACCGGCAACCTGGGTCGCTCGCTCGGCAAGGCGCTCGCTTCCGATTACCGCACGGTCGGGCTGGATCTCGCCGCGGAGGGGGCGGACTTCGCTGTGCTCGAGGTGGACTTCACGTCCGACGCTTCGATTGAGCTGGCCTTCCGCAAGTTTCGCGACCGGTTCGGCTCGCAGATCGCCAGCGTGATCCACCTCGTCGCCTATTTTGATTTCACCGGCGAAGAGAACCCGCTCTACCAGTCCGTCACCGTGGAGGGTACGCGTCGCCTGCTCCGCGCCCTGCAGGAATTCGAGGTCGAGCAGTTCGTCTACTCGAGCACGATGCTGGTGCACGCGCCGTGCCGTCCCGGCGAGCGCATCGACGAGCACCAGCCGATCGATCCGCGCTGGGCTTACCCAAAATCGAAGGCCGCCGCCGAAGACGTCATCCGAGCCGAGCACAAACAGATCCCTTACGTGATCCTGCGGCTCGCCGGCGTCTACGACGAGCACGCGATGGTGCCGACGATGGCCCAGCAAATTGCGCGCATCTACGAGCGCGATTTCCAGAGCCACTTCTACTCGGGCAACACGCTTGTCGGCCAGTCCATGCTCCACCGGGCAGACATGCTTGATGCCTTCCGCCGCACCATAGACCGGCGCGACGCCCTGCCTCCCGAGACCGAGATCCTGATCGGCGAAGCCGACGCGATGGGCTACGAAGCGCTCCAGGACGAGCTCGGCCGGCTTCTGCACGGCGAGGATAACTGGCCGACGCTGCGCCTGCCGAAGGTCGTCGCCTCGGCCGGAGCCTGGGCGCAGGCCGAGCTCGAACCGATCATCCCAGACGTGATCGATCGAGGCGAAGAGCCGTTCATCAAGCCGTTCATGGTCGCCATGGCCGACGATCATTACGCGCTCGACGTTCGGCGCGCTCGCAACCTTCTTGGCTGGGAGCCGCGCCACCGGTTGAAGGACGAGCTGCCGCGGCTTGCTGCGGCGCTCAAGGAGGATCCAGCCGGCTGGTACAAGGCGAACGGCATCACCGCCCCGGCCTGGGTGAGCGAGGCAAGCAGTCTCGGGAAAAATCCGGAGACGTTGAACGCCCGCCATGCCGAGAAGATCAGGTCCGAGCACCGCGCCAACCGCTGGGCCCACTTGGTCAACATGGGCCTCGGTACCTGGCTCGTAACCCAGCCGCTGCTGATCGGCATCCAGGAGCCGTTCCTGCGCTGGAGCGAGATTGTCTTAGGCGGCGCGCTCATCCTCCTCGCGGCCGCGGCCCTGTCCTGGCAGGCGCAGTGGGCTCGGTGGGTGTGTGCCGGCATTGGGGCATCGGTGATGGCCGTGCCCTTCCTGTTCTCGACGCAAAGCGCCGCCGCTTATCTCTCAGACACGCTCGTCGGCGCGCTGATCTTTGGCTTTGCGGTCTGTGCGAAGCCGGAGCCAGGCCCCTCGGCCGTTGCCGCGCTGACAGGGCCGGCGGTGCCGCCGGGCTGGAGCTACAATCCGTCTACCTGGGCGCAACGCTTGCCCATCATCATACTCGCGTTCGTCGGCCTCTACGTATCGCGATACCTCGCAGCCTATCAGCTCGGTCACATCCCCGACGTGTGGGACCCCTTCTTCGCCGGCTCGTCCGCCGATCCGCAGAACGGCACCGAGGAGATCATCACCTCTTGGGTGTCGAAGGCCTGGCCGGTGTCCGATGCCGCAGTCGGGGGCTACACCTATCTCCTCGAAATCGTCACGGGCATCGTCGGATCGCGGTGCCGCTGGCGCACCATGCCCTGGCTGGTCGTTCTCTTTGGCCTGATGATCGCGCCGCTCGGCATCGTCTCGATCCTGTTCATCATCATCCAGCCGATCGTCATCGGCACCTGGAGCACCATCGCGTTGATCGGCGCGGCCGCGATCCTGGTGCAGATTCCTTATTCGATCGACGAGCTCATCGCGACGCTGCAGTTCCTGCGCCGTCGCGTGAGGGCCGGCCGGAACTGGCTCCGCGTTCTCTTCCTGGGCGACACCGACGAGATGCCGGAGGCACAGGAGGCCGGCACGGTGGGCGACGAGTTCGACCGGCCGCCAGGCGCCGTGATGAAGGACATGGTCGGGGGCGGCGTCAGCCTGCCCTGGAACCTGGCCTTCTGCGGGCTTATCGGCCTGTCCCTGCTGTTCACGCGCATCACCCTCGGCGCCGACGGCGGCCTGGCCAACTCCGACCACCTGATCGGCTCCCTCGTCCTCGCCGTGACGTCGCTTGCCGCGGCGGAAGTCGCCCGACCGTTGCGGTTTCTCAACATCCTGCTTGGCGCCGCACTGTTCGTCACCCCCTTCATCTAAGGAGCAAGCATGGTCGCGACTGCCGCCAGTCTCGTCTGCGGCGCCGCACTGGTGGCGCTCAGCATTCGCCGAGGCCCGATCCGGGAGCGCTACGGCGCGTGGACGCGCTTGATCGTTTAGGCGATGGTTCCACGAGGGGCCAGCAAGGTTCTGCTATGGCACGCCTCGCACTTCCCAGCGGCAGCAACGGGGAGAGCGTCAGATCAAGGGCTTGCGCCAGAACGCTTCATCATGGCGGAGAAGATTGACCAGCTCGCGCCGGCATGAGCCGGACATCCAACCTCCGCTCGACGACGTGAGCCGAACGAAAGGTACAGAGAAGTGATCCACTTCCACGACCCTCACGCTCCCGGCCAGATCCGGCAGGGATGAGCGACGTGCGGGCCCGATCCGGCAGCACGGATATCCCCCTTGCGGTGGTGACCGGAGCCTCAGCAGGCGTCGGCCGAGCGACCGCCGTCGCCTTTGCGCGCCGTGGCCGGCGTGTAGCCCTTCTGGCCCGCGGTCATGCCGGGCTGGCGGGTGCCGGCCGCGACGTCGAGGCTGCCGGCGGCTGGCCCGTGGTGATCCCGGTCGACGTGGCCGATGCCGATGCGGTCTTCGCCGCGGCTGCTCAACTCGTCGCGCGGTGGGGCAGGCTCGACGTGTGGGTCAACAACGCGATGGCGACCGTCTTCGGGCCCGCCGACCGCGTTCCGACCGAAGAGTGGAGGCGCGTGACCGAGGTCACGTATCTCGGCTCGGTTCACGGAACGCTGGCCGCGCTGCGTCATATGCGGGCCGTCAACCGAGGCACGATCGTGCAGGTAGGGTCCGCGCTCGCCTATCGCTCGATCCCGCTTCAGGCACCCTACTGCGCTGCCAAAGCGGCGCTTCGCGGCTTCACGGACTCGCTCCGATGCGAGCTCCTGCATGACCGCAGCCAGGTCAGGCTCACCATGGTGCATCTCCCCGGCGTGAACACGCCGCAATTCGGCTGGTCGCGCACGCACATGGCTTGCCGCCATAAGCCGGTCGGCGCCGTTTATCAGCCCGAGCCGATCGCCGAGGCGATCGTCAACGCGGCGCTCAACGCGCCGCGCGAGCTCTGGGTCGGAGCGCCAGCCGTGCAAGCGATCCTGGGCGAGATGATCGCGCCGGGGCTGCTTGATCGTTATCTTGCGCGAACCGCATACGAGGCGCAGATCTCGTCAGAACCGGCGGGTGACGGCGGCGGAATTCTCGAGGTGCCCGCCGAACGAGACCACGGCGCGCACGGGCGCTTCGACGCTACTGCCAAGCGACGCGTCGCGAGCGCCAGCGCAGCGCTCGTGCGGGGGGGGCACAGCTCTTGCCGCGGTTGGCGTCCTCGCCGGGCTCTTTGCGGTCGCGCGCCGCAGGAGCGACGGTGTGCCGGCCACGCGCCCATGATCCGAGGCGGCGTGTGCGATCCATCGCCGCCACCCTCATGCCATGGCCAGCGGCTGCGCCCGTTCGTGCGGGCGTTCGCCGGCCTCGCCTATGAGCGCCTCCCACCGCAGCGTTTCGGCGTCCCGCCCCATCGAGGCGACCGCCACGGTCTTGTCGCCGCGGATGTATCGGACGAGGCAATCGCCGTCGGCGATGCTGCCCTCGACCACGATCGAGTCCCACCCGCCGGCGTGCCCGAGATAGTGAATGGAAACGTCGTAGTGCCGGCTCCAGAAGAAGGGGACAGCCGAGAACGGCTCGCGACCGCCGAGCATGTTGACGGCGACGGTCTGGCCCTGGCGCTCGGCGACGACCCAATGCTCGACGCGCATGCTCTCGCCGGTGCGCGCATCCGGCCAGCGCGCAATGTCGCCTGCCGCGAAGACGCCGGGGGCGCTCGTCTCGAGGCGCTCGTCGACCACAACTCCGCGGTCCACCTCGAGACCCGAGCGCTCCGCGAGAACCGTCCTCGGCCTGACGCCGATCCCGATCACAACGAGGTCGGCGTCGAGGCTTCCGCCGCCGTTCAGGACAACCTTGCCGCCGAAAATGCGGACGGCCGTTTCGCGCAGGTGAAAATGCACGCCGTGCTTTTCATGGAGCG
This sequence comes from Microvirga sp., assembly GCA_020697385.1. GTDB lineage: Bacteria > Pseudomonadota > Alphaproteobacteria > Rhizobiales > Beijerinckiaceae > Microvirga. The sequence goes on from JAJFBI010000002.1 coordinate 19,454, forward strand.
ACTGGACGAATGCGCCGAATTCCGGCCCGAGCACTCTCTCCATCGGGCGCTCGTCGGGAGCGACCACGTGCACCTCGATGCCGCGCGCCCGCAAAGCGCCTGCGACTTCGAGACCGATGAAGCTCGCGCCGAGCACGACGGCCTTCCTGGCGTCCTTAGCACGCTCGCTGATGGCCCGGCTATCCGCGAACGAGCGCAGCGTGAAGACATGAGGCTGATCGGCGCCCGGGATGGACAGCCGGAGCGGCTCGGCGCCGGTCGCGATAAGGAGACGGTCGAAGGGATAAGTTCGGCCGTTCTCGGCATTCACCCGCCGGCTCGTGATGTCGATGCGGGAGACCGCCGTCTGGAGCTGCAGGTCGATACGGTTTTCGGCGTAGAACTCCGGTCCTTTCAGCGCAATCCACGCCTCCGGCGCCTCGCCGGCGAGGTAATCCTTGGAGAGGTTCGGCCGATCGCAGGGCGGCGCGTCGTCCGCGCTGAGCATCGTGAGCTCGCCGTCGAAGCCGCGGCGGCGCAGCATTTCGGCACAGGCGAACCCAGCCGCGCCGCCGCCCACGATGACGATCCGCCGCGGCAGCTCTCTGTGCCGCGAATGTATCCGCTTCGCCGGAGCGGCCTCGAGCCTTTGCCCGACGAGGACGAGGTCGCCGCGCCGTTCCACACTCCAGCGGGCGAGAGGATCGAAAGCCGGCGCCGCGAGCGCCTCGCCGCTGCCCAGGCTGAAGCACGCGTGATGCCAGGGACAGCGGACGGTGTCGCCGACCACGATCCCGTCGGCTAGAGGCGCGCCATAGTGAGTACACTTGGCGCCGACCGCGAACAGGTTGTCGCCTTTGCGAACGAGGAGGACCGGCTGATCGCCGACATGGCCCTCGAGGAGGTCTCCGTCTCTGAGACTTGCGAAGGGAACGCCCCGGGCAAGGTCTGGCCCTTTAGGCCCTCTGCATGCGATCCCATCGGCGCTCTCCGTGTTGATCCGTACAGGCGACTTGGATGCGGTGGTGGTCAGGAGGTTCCCGGGGCGACCTGCGCGGGGACGGATCCCAGCGGCGCTGCCGAATTTGCAGCGCGCTCTCCGTAGCCCGTGCCGACGGCACCGTCCGGGCTTACGGGCGGGCGTCGAAATCTCGAAACCGAAGCAGCGGTTCGTCCTGGAGAAAGAACTTTTTCGACGTGCGCTCTCACGTGTCCAAGATGGTCGCCTGTGTCACCCGGGGTCCAAGGGCCTGCGGGCGGCGGGTTGCGCGGGCGGCGTCGATGTCGATCACCTCGGCCGAACGAAGACTCCGATTCGTTGCGACAGGCGAAGATCGCAGCCTATGCATCATCGACCTCCATCAACGCCTCTCGACGGTCTTTAGACCTTCGTCTCGCGCGCCCGGCGGATGCTTCAGCTCACCATCAGCTTGAGAGATATTGCGAACAAGCGAATTTGTTTGCCGGATCTCTGCAAAATTATTGCAGCGTCGAGAACGACGGATTCCCGACTTCTTCCCGGATATAGGGTCGGAACGTTCTGGAGCGTCCCCCGTCTAACCTGCGATCCGGGTTATCCGGCCGAGGGCGTAGGACATGTTCTTGCGGGAAGCGGTCACCATGATCGTGACGAGCGGCAAGGCGTCATGATCCGCCACATCGCCTACGGCAAGGCTATCCTCGCCGGCATGTCGGGCGCGGTCGCTTGGGAAATCGTGGCCCGGATTCTCATCGCCATAGGCGTGCCGTTCTTCAGCATCGTCGACACGCTCGGCGCGGTCGCGTTGCCGAACGGAAGCGCCCTGGCGTCCTGGTCGGTGGGCATGCTGCTTCACCTGCTCGTCGGCGCGATCTGGGCCGTCTTCTACGCCTACTTCTTCTGGTCCGTCCTGCCTCTGCGCCCTGCGCTCCAGGGCATGGTGTTCGCGTTCGTGCCCATGCCTCTCGCGATCTGCATCATGCGCCCGCAGCTCGAGCTCATGCACCGGCTCACCCAAGCCGGCGATCTGCCTGCCTCCGGGCTGTTCGGTCTAAGCGGCGGTCTCTATCTGCCACTGAGTGTCGCAGCCGGCCATCTGATCTGGGGCACGGTGCTCGGCGCCCTCTACACACGCCCGGTTGGCTACGCGGCCAAGCGCCCACCGCGGCCGGTGCATTTCGCGCATTCGCAAGCGGCGAATTCCGTCGCCTCATCGCCCACCCCCACTGACGACCGATTCATGTTCGCGACCGGAATCGAATGCAGCTATCCGACGCTGGAAGACGGAGCCTGGCGCATGGACCAAATGGCGGCATGCGGCCATTACCGCCAGTGGGCGCTCGACCTCGAACTGGTCCGCAGCCTGGGCCTCCGTTATTTGCGCTACGGCCCGCCACTGCACCTCATTCATCGAGGTCCGGATCGATACGATTGGGCCTTCCTCGACGAGATTGTCGCGGGGATGCAGCGGCTCGGCATCGTGCCGATCATGGACCTCTGCCACTTCGGCCTGCCCGACTGGCTCCAGAATTTCCAGAACCCGGAGGTGCCGCACGCGCTCGCCGAATACGCCCGCGCTTTCGCAAAGCGCTATCCCTCGGTGCGCCTCTACACGCCCGTCAACGAGATGTACGTCTGCGCGAAACTGAGCGCGCTCGACGGCTTGTGGAATGAGCAGCGCCGGGACGAGCGCGCCTTTGTGACCGCCGTCCGCCATTTGGCCAAAGCCAACGTATTGATGATGCAAGCCATCGCGGAAGAGCGGCCGGGCGCGGTTTTCGTCAACAGCGAAAGCGGCGAGTTCTTCCAGCCCTGCTGCCCCGATCCCGAGATCCGCCGCATCGCCGATTTCGAGAACGAGCGGCGCTTCCTGCCGCTCGACCTGCTTTATGCGCGGCCTGTCGGCGAGGGCATGCGGGCCTATCTCGCCGATCAGGGCATGCCGGCGGAAGAATACGCCTGGTTCATGCAGCAGGACGTCCGGCAGCGCGCGATCCTGGGCGTCGACTACTATGAGTGGAACGAGAAGCTCATCGACAGCAACGGGCACGCGCAGACGCTCGGAGAGCTATTTGGCTGGTATGCCGTCGCAAGCCAATATTACGAGCGCTACCGGCGTCCCATGATGCACACCGAGACCAACCGCATGGACGCCCGGGAGGGACCGCGCTGGCTGTGGCGGCAATGGCACAACGTCCAGCTCATCCGTCGAGGCGGCGTGCCGGTGGTCGGCTTCACCTGGTATTCCCTGACCGATCAGGTCGATTGGGATATCGCCCTCCGGGAACCGCTCGGGAACGTGAGCCCGGTCGGCCTCTTCGATCTGAATCGCGACCCGCGGCCGGTCGGGCAGGCCTACAAGCACCTCATCCACTTGTTCGATGCGGACCTCGCGCGGGATCCGACCATCGAGGCGGTGCTGAGAGAAGCGGGTCGGCGCCATGCTTAGCATGCTTCAGGCCCATGGACTCGACGCCGGACCCACGCAGCGGCCGCTGCTCGCCGGCGCCGTTGCCGCCCTGATCGCGGACATTCCCGCAGCCGCAGTGCTTGTTCCGTTCGGATCGCTCGACGCGCTCGGCCACGCGGCAGGCGTTGCGACCGTGCTCGCCGGTGTTGCCTATGGCGGCACGATGCTTCTCGGCGGCGTCCTCTATGGCTGGCTGTTCCAGCGTGCGGCCAACGACCCCCGCGGCGGATGGCTGTTCGGGCTCGCGTTCGGGTTCGTGCTCTGGATGCTTGGCCCGGTCCCGCTCCTGCAATGGTTGCCCGACCGGCCGATCTTGAGCGGCAACCCGGCCATCGGGCTGCTGCTCGGGCAACTGCTCTGGGGCCTCGTCCTGGGGCTCGTATTCCCGCTGGTGCATCGCCGGCTCCATGCCGGCCTCGAGGACCGTCAGCGAGGCAACGAAGGGGGCATCGGACCCGAGGCGGTCACGCGCCGGCTGCTGCACGACCGGGGCGAAAAGCCGTGACGCGAATCGTCCTTAGCTCTCGCGCGGGGGCGTGCGCGCCATACACCAGCGTGATCTGCTCGCACTAGACTAGAATTCTTCTGCGCCCAAGCTCGGTTTCGCCCGACGTTTCGCGCGCCTACTCCGCCGCGGCCAGCACGTCCGGCGTCTCCCACGCTAGATGCTGGCCGCCATCGACCGCCAGCATCTGGCCAGTGATGCTCCTGGCGCTCGCGAGGAAGAGCACGGCATCCGCGATCTCCTCCGGTCGCGGGCCGTGACCCAGCGGCACCGAGGCGCCCTGGCGTAGGAAGTCGTCTCGACCCTGCCTGCGGCTCGCGAGCGTGGGGCCCGGCCCGACCGCGTTGACCCTGATCCGCGGCGCGAGCGCCTGCGCCAAGGTCTGCGTCGCGGTGAATAGGGCGCTTTTCGACAGGGTGTAGGAGAAGAATTGCGGAGTGGGCTTCCAGACCCGCTGATCGATCACGTTGACGACGGCTCCCCCGGCGCCTTCGGGAACCTGCGCGGCGAAATCCCTGGCGAGGAACACGGGCGCCCCCAGGTTGATCCGGAAATGCCGCTCCCACAGCGCCGCATCCAGTGAATGGATGTCGTCCGGCTCGAAGGCCGACGCGTTGTTGACGAGGAGCGCGAGAGGGCCAAGCGCCGCTCGAGCGTCTCGGACGAGCCCGCCGAGCGTTGCTGGATCGCCGAGATCGGCCACGACGACCTCCACCCGGGCACCCTTGGCTCGCAAGCCGCGGCTTAGGGCATGCGCCTCCTCAGTGGATCTGTGACAATGGATGGCGACGGCGTAGCCCTCCGCGGCAAGCCGCTCGACGATTGCTCGTCCGATTCGGACGGCGCCTCCGGTCACCAAGACCGTCCGCATCGAGATTCCTCCGGGCGAGCGTTCATGATCAATTGGATGAGCGGCGGCCGGGAACGTTCACGCCAGCGGGAACCTTTCCGCACGGCCTCCATCCAACATGCAGACGCGGCTTGGAGGGATAGATGCACGGGACGTTGGCGAAGCTCCAGATCGAGCCGGAGGTCCGGGACCGTCCGAGTCGCGAGATGGCGGAGGAGGCGGTGCGGACGCTCATCCGTTGGGCGGGCGAGGACCCGGAACGGGAAGGTCTCGCCGAGACGCCTGCGCGAGTGACGCGGGCCTATGCGGAATGGTTCGGGGGCTACGGTCAGGACCCCTCCGAGATCCTGCAGCGGACCTTCGAGGAGGTCGGCGGCTACGACGACATCGTCGTCCTTCGCGACATCCCGTTCGAATCGTGCTGCGAGCACCATATGGCGGCGATCCGCGGCACGGTGAGCGTCGGATACCTGCCGCGAGACCGGGTCGTCGGCATCTCGAAGCTCGCCCGCGTCGTCGACGCGTTCGCGCGCCGCCTCCAGGTCCAGGAGAGGCTGACCGCGCAAATCGCCGACACCATCGACGAGGTCCTCAAGCCGCGCGGCGTCGGCGTGATCGTCAAAGCGACGCATGGCTGCATGGCCACCCGCGGAGTACGCAAGCACGGGGTTTCCATGGTTACCAGCCGCATGCTCGGCGCCTTTCGCGACGATCCGGCCGCCCGTCAGGAATTCCTGGCCGCCGTCGCGTGACCTCGAGACAGCGACCGTGTCCATCAAGACGGAGGAGATACCGATATGCAGACCCTCAGGACGAAACGCCGGGACGTCTCCCATGACCCTGACAGCGATCTCGTTGCCCTAGTTCTCGCCGGCGATGGGACCGCCTTCGCCGCCATCATGACCCGCTACAATCAACGGCTCTTCCGCGTCGCGCGCGGGATCGTGCGCGACGAGGCGGAGGCCGAGGACGTCCTGCAGGAAGCCTATGTGCGCGCCTTCGCGGCGCTGCCGGGCTTTCGAGGCGAGGCCGGCCTCGGCACCTGGCTCACGCGGATCGTGCTGAACGAGGCGCTCGGGCGCATGCGCCGCCGCCGGCCCACCGAGCAGCTCGACGTGCTTGATCAGGATGCGCAGACGGGAGATTCTCGCGTGGTCATGTTTCCCGGCGTCAACTCCGCCCCGAGTCCAGAAGCCGCCGCGGCCCGCTCGGAGGTGCGGCGCCTGCTCGAGCACGCCATCGACGACCTGCCCGAGCCGTTCCGGCTTGTGTTCGTGATGCGGGACGTCGAGGAGATGAGTATCGAGGAAACGGCCGCAAACCTCGGCATTCGTCCTGAAACCGTCAAGACGAGGCTCCATCGCGCCCGCAGGCTCATGCGGAAGCACCTGGACGACAAGCTTTCGACCGTCCTGCGGGACACCTTCCCGTTCCAGGGCGCTCGCTGCGCTCGGATCACCAATGCCGTCATGGCTCGGCTGGGGCTGGCAGAACCCAGCGGAGGCTTATCCGCTTAGACTAAGGCGCCAATCCCGCTGCCGTAATCGCGGTGCAGGCGAGATGAATTCCATTTCTTCCAGGAGATGCCTGCAGCCTTGCGAGGGAGGCAGTCGCGCCGCTCGCCCCGGTGAGACGGCGGGGTATTGGCCCAAGTCCCCGAAGGACGCCTACCACGGCGGGAGCGCCATCGAGCGCACGTGCCGTTTCAAGATTTTCGCGGGCGGCTTGCAATCGGCGACCGAGTGAGCGCGCTAGCGAGCCGATGGGACCGCTTTGGCTGGGGCCCACGAGAAGTCTCCTGCGAGCAAAGAAGATCAAGGGCCTGCACGCGAACGACTTCATTATGGCAGCAAAGATCAATCGGCAGCTGCCTGGCTGAGGCGCGACGAGAGCGATTTCCAGCGCGTCACGCCCGGAAGCTGCGAGACCGACACATATCCCGGAACCTTTCCGCCGCGGCGCCATCCAACGCACATGCTGCGGCCTTCGTAAGCATTCGCGCAGTTTGCAGGAGAACGCTATGGTCAACACCTTTCGTGCTTCTATCGTTGCAGCGTCATGCGCGCTTGCTGTCGCGACCTTTGGACAGTTCGAAGAGGTTCACGCCCATCAGGATCACAGCACAGCAGACAAACGGCCTGTGAGAAGCGCAAAGGCGTCGCAGACGGCCGCAGCGCTGCGGGATCTCTGGATTGGTCACATCTTCTGGGTGCGCAACGTATCGCTCGCGACGCTCAACAAGGACGATGACGCGGCCAAGGCGGCGGAGCAGCAGGCCGTCGCCAATGCTCGATCCATTGCCGCAGCGATCGAGCCCTTCTACGGCGCTGCTGCCAAGGAGAAGCTGTTTGAGCTGCTCGCGGGTCACTACGGCGCTGTAAAGGCCTATCTCCTCGCCACAGCAGCCGGGGACCCTGCGGGCCAGTCAAAAGCCACGGAAACGCTGACGTTGAACGCAGAGGAGATCGCAGCCTTCTTGAGCAAGGCCAACCCGAACCTCCCGAAGGAAGCGGTCAACGGGCTTCTCCTTGCCCATGGCGGTCATCACATCCAGCAGATCCAGGAGCTCAGAGCGCGGAACTACGGGGCCGAGGCGAAGACCTGGGAGGAGATGAAGAAGCACATGTATCAGATCGCCGATACAATGACCGACGCGTTGGCAAAGCAGTTCGCAAAGAAGTTCTGACCGGCGGAGATGGGGTGGACGGGACGACGTCCACTCCTCATTTCGCCGGACCGGCCTCCGTTCGGCACGGCCTCGGCAACTAGCGGCGTTCGGCTCATCTGAGGAAGCTTGCGGAACCTCCCCGCGGCACCACAACGAATAATTGTTGGACGACAGCCGCAAGAAACCCTGCAGCAGGCGCGACCATCATCGGATTCGGGGCAGAACCAGCAAGCAGCAAGGAATTTGTTGGTAAGCTGCAATAGAATTCGCTTTCCCAGCCGTGGCGTTTGATTCTTTCATGCCCCGATCGACATGCCGCATGTTGGCATTGCCAATCGGCTCGAACCTCGTCGGTCAGACCTGGAGCGGTCAGCCTGCTGCGCGGTCGTAGACAGAACAGAGCCGGCGCCTGCTCGACGGACGCTCTTTACTGAAGGCTCTTGATGGACATCGAGCTCGCGCGAACCTTTTTGGCGATCGTGGAGGCGGGCAGCTTTGTCCGGGCGGCGGAGCGGCTGAACGTCACGCAGACCACCGTCAGCGCGCGCGTGCGCTCGCTGGAGGAACAACTGCGCCGGCCCGTGTTCGTCCGCAACAAGTCCGGGGCCAGCCTCACCGCAGCGGGCGAGGAATTCCTCCGCTTCGCACCGACTCTCGTGCAGGTCTGGGAGCGGGCGCGGCACGAGGTCGCTATTCCGGCCGGTCGCCGGGCGGTGCTCGCCGTCGGCGGCGAGCTCAGCCTCTGGAATCCGCTGCTCCTCGCCTGGATGGTGTGGATGAGGAAGAATGCGGCGGACGTGGCGCTCCGGGCCCAGGTCGGCGTTCCGGACGGGCTCCTGCGGCAGGTGGCCGACGGCGTTCTTGACATGGCGGTCGTCTATGCGCCCCGGCATCTGCCTGGCCTGCAGATCGAGATGGTCATGGAGGAGGAGCTCGTTCTCGTCACGACCGATCCCGCCGTCTCCGAGGTTTCGGACCCCGATTATGTTTACGTCGACTGGGGCGAGGACTTCGCGTCGCACCACGGCATGAGCTTCCCGCGCTTCGCGGACCCCGGCCTCTTCGTCGCGCTTGGCCCGCTCGCGCTGGACTACATCGTCCAAGTCGGCGGCGCCGGCTATTTCCGGCGGCGGGCCGTCCAGCCCTTCCTCGCGAGCGGCCGGCTGCACGTAGTGCGGGACGCGCCGGCGTTCACCCACCCGGTGTACGCGGTCTATTCGGAGGACGTGGACAGCGAGGCTCTGGCATCCGCAGTCCAAGGCCTTCGGGAACTCGCCGGAGGCGAAGGGCTGCAGAACTGGCGTCTTGACGCTGCATGAGCCTTCACGCGCCTGTAAAGGCGCCGGCCTGAGCGGCAGCCGCTGTCAAAGGTCGAGTATTTGACTTCGGCGACGAAGGACCTAGTCTCTTCCTATTATGCTGAATTACGCGACCTTCATCCGCGGCTTGCATCGCGCAGGTAACCTGATCGCGGGCAAGTAGCCCCGGGCTCATTCGGGCGCAGCTGCATCCGAGCTCGGGGCCGAATGCGGAAGAGAACCCGGAAGATTTCTGTTCGGGACAACCCGGGCCGCATCGGCGGTCGATTGGCTGCGACGCTTCCCTTCAATTCTGATCCTGTGAGCCTCAAGGCGAGGCTGAAGGTGCCGCTATGGACATCGAACTCGCCCGAACCTTTCTCACGATCGTCGAGACCGGCAGCTTCGTGCGCGCCGCGGAGCGGCTGAACGTGACGCAGACCACCGTGAGCGCGCGAGTCCGCTCGCTCGAGGAACAGCTGCGTCGGCCGGTTTTCATGCGCAACAAGTCGGGCTCGACCCTCACGGCCGCCGGCGAGCAGTTCCTGCGTTTCGCACGCACCCTGGTGCAGGTCTGGGAGCGGGCGCGGCACCAGGTCTCGGTCCCGCCCGGGCGTCGCTCTATGCTCGCCGTCGGAGGCGAGCTCAGCCTCTGGAGCCCGCTCCTCCTCGCCTGGATGATCTGGATGCGGCAGAGCGCCTCGGATGTGGCCCTGCAGACCCAGGTCGGCCTATCGGAGGGCCTGTTGCGCCAGGTGGCCGATGGCACGCTCGACCTCGCAGTGGTGTATGCACCCCGGCACTGGCCGGGGCTGAAGGTCGAGATGTTGATGGAGGAGAAGCTTGTTCTGGTTACGACTGATCCTACCGTCTCCGGCGTGTCTGATCCTGACTACGTCTATGTCGATTGGGGCCACGACTTCGCGGCGCATCATGGGATGAGCTTTCCGCAATTCTCGAATCCCGGCCTTTTCGTGGGCCTCGGCCCGCTCGGGCTTGACTACATCGTCCAGCTCGGTGGGTCGGGGTATTTCCGGCAGCGCGCGGTGCGGCCGCATCTGGCCAGCGGCCGCCTGCACGTCGTGCCGCACGCGCCGGAGTTCACGCATTCCGTTTACGCAATCTACTCGGAAGGCAGCGAGAACGATGTCCGCGACATCGCACTCAGAGGTCTGCGCGAAGTCGCCAAAGCGGAAGGGTCTGTAGCTCCAGATCGTGCGATCGCGGGGAGCCTCGAAGCGATCACTGCCCCCTCGCTCCGGCAAGAACCCGACCTCGGAGAGGAAGCTCTGGACCAGGCGGAGCGCGTCGCAACGGTACTAAGGGACCGGGCGCCGACACGCGCTAGCAAGCCTTCAGCGGTGGAGTCGCCACGATCCGAAGCAGCTCGTTGAGCTGCTGGAACGGCGGTGACAACAGTGTCCGTTCGAGCGTAGTGGGCGCGGGCGGCTGCTTGAAGCGCCGGCCCCTGCGCCGACAACCAAGATCGATTGTTGGATCGAAGCAAAGAACTCGTAGTCAGCCCTGGAGGTTTCCGCGCGCTCAGCAAAAGCCGGGGCGAATCGAAACTGCAAAGATGTTGTTGGAAAGGGACAAAGAATTTCGTTTGCCGCATATCTTAATAGGTCCGACAGTCGGGTCGTCATCTAGGGCCGGTAGCAGGTCACGATCATGGGATCGGCGCTCCGCCCGGACGATGGAGGACGTCATGCAGGACACACGAGAAGCGCGTACGGTTGCGCGTGCCCGCAGCGAAATGTTGGTTCCCTGGACCCTGGCCAGCTTTCTCGCAGGCGCTTTGGCCCTGATCGCGTGGTGCGCGGTCTCGTTCTAGCGCCGTCCATCGAGCCGAGGAGGCCCGCCGATGCGAACCTACAATCTATTTCGCCGAAAACGGCGCGCGGAGCTCGTCTGTGCTGTCCCGGAGGATCGGCCCGTGCCCGCTTTCATCACCGGCGCCTTGTGGGAGTTTGGCGGGAAGCTGGAGAACGCCGATCGCGACCCGCTTGCCTTCAACCATGAGGCGGCGGAAGCCAGCGTGCGTGTGAACGGCTTCTACCTCTTCCAAATGATTAAGCCGCTGGCCGTCAGCTTCCCGGTCCAGCAACGATCGGGAAGCCGCGTCACGCTGCCCGCGCTGAGGGCGTCCACGCGAGCGATACCGCCGGAAGCGAACCGCCAGCGGGGCGATGACCGTCGACTGTCGCAAACGCGAGTTCCCGCGGGATCGTGCTGCCCGCCATGAAGCCGAAGCCCACGGTCGCCTTATCGAGGCTCCCATTGACCTGCTCAGGAGATGACCATGGCTGCCGCTCTCTATCCGGAAACCTCGTCGGCGATGGCCCGCAAGCGCCGCGAGCTCAATGCGGGCGTCCAGGCCGCGTTCGAGGCTTTCGGGCGCGAAGTTTTCGCCGACGGCGCCCTTCCAAGCAAGACGAAGCAGCTCATCGCCGTGGCCGTCGGGCACGTCACGCAGTGTCCCTACTGCATCCAAGGGCACACCCGCGCGGCACAGCGGGCGGGCGCGAGCGCCGAGGAGTTGATGGAAGCCGTTTGGGTCGCGGCTGAGATGCGCGCCGGCGCGGCGTATGCGCACGCCGCGATCATGTTGGCCGCGCTACCCGACAAAACGGCCGCGTGAGCATGGCGGATGAGCCGTCGCGGGGGTTCGCGCCCTTATCGAATTCCGGGGAGACGCCTTCCAAGTGGATGCGAGCCTCGTAGCGGATGGACTCGATCTCGAGGCATCCCGGATCCCTGGCTCCTCCGATCAGGCGAGATCACCAGCGTCTGCGAGCGGGGCGTCGGCGACGACGAGGGACGCTATCGGCTGACGTTTCGGCTCGAGCGCCGCGAGCATCGTTGCTCCGTGCTGGTGGTTCGATGTGCCGGCTGGGCCTGAGACCGCACATGAAGAGAGCGACACCATCGAGACAAGACCGCACGACACCGTTTTCCACCCTGGGCACGATCCTTTACCGCATCGCGCTCACGGGGCTTGCGCAAGCTTCTCTGGTCCTTGTCGCCTGCGTGATGGCCGGCGGATTGAGCGGCCAAGGCGGGGAGCCTTACCTGCGCTCGGCCGTCCTCGCCTTCACCCTTTTTGGGTCATTCACAC
>JAJFBI010000216.1 GCA_020697385.1 Microvirga sp.
CCTGTCATCCGTTCTTATTGCGGGAGGTTTCATCATGAACCCGACCAAGCCTCTCCCCGCTCGCCGGCGCCGAGCGCCCGCTGCAGGCTCAAACGGACCGGCCACTACAGTCCGGCTTCGTCGACTTCATTCTCCGGCCTGGAGGCGAGCGCGGCCCTGCGGGCCGCCCGCTCGGCCGCCTCGTCGGCGCATTTCTCCAGATGGGCCGCCTTGTTGATCACCTGAAGGTTCGGCGCGCCCCAGAAGGCGAGCAGTTCCGGCCAGGGCTTCGAGCGGTGCTCGGACCAGACGGCGAAGAGCGGAACGCGGTGATCGACCTCGGCGGTCTTGAGCAGGCGGCGGCCTGTCGTCAGGCATTTTCGGTTCTGGCGCAGTTTCAGCGCCTTGAGATGGTCGGGCGGCGCGGTCCAGAGCTGCCAGGCCACCACGCAGGCCGCATGCCAGGTGGCGTTCCGGTTCGGCTTGCCGTCGTCCCACAGGTCACAATGCCAGCCGAGGCGATAAACGGGCTGGCCGCAGACGCAGCAATGCCCCGGCCCACGGGCGAAGGCCGTCTCCCGATAAGGGGCCGGCGGCATGCGGAAAGTGAGCGGCAGGCCGGTCTCCTTGCCGGACCCGAGGCGCCATTGCCAGCCGGCGGGCTGCCCGCTCTTCGCGGCGAGCGCCCGGGCCAGCCGATCCGCCAGGAGCGGCCGGTGGCGCCAGTACGATTCCACCGCGCGGCGCTGGGTCGGCGGGATCAGCGGCTGGCGCATCGCGTGGGCCAGGACGAACGGCGGAAAGAGCACGGAGAGGCGCTTCTCGAGCCGGGCGCGGGCCTTCTGGTTCTTCTCGTCTCGCCAGGTGGACATTCCGGATCGGCCGCCTCGTGTGAATCGCTCCCACGTCTGTAGCCGCTGGCCTCGCCGAGGTGAACCGTTTCGCGCAAGGATGTCGCCGGGTGTAGCACAGCCGGGCCATCTCTGGAGGCGGTGCTCAAGGATGGGCTGATATCCGATTACGCCCTGCGCAGTTGAGTCTGCCCGCATTTTCTTGACAACGTCTCGCAAGAGGCAGAGCTTTTCCGCAGCGGCAGATGTCCATTCCTGACCGCCCTGTATGCGTTCGCCACGTCACCCACATCGGGAGGTCGCGATGCAACCCTTCACACTCAAAGCAGCCACATGCGCCTCGGCTCTTCTCTTCATGCTCGTTCTTTACGGCGATCCCGGCAAGGACGGCATATTCGTGATGCGGCTGAAGTTCCCAGCGAGCTACAAGATCCCGGCCCATACCCATCCGGTCGATGAAGTGGTCACCGTTGTCAGCGGCGAGTTCAACATCGGCATGGGAGCCAAGGCCGACCCGGCGCAAATGAAAGCCATCAATGCCGGTGGCGTGATCGCCATGGCGCCGGGGACGCAGCACTATGTGCAGGTCAATCAGGAAACGGTGGTACAGCTGAGCACGCGTGGCCCCTGGGGCATCGCCTATGTCAATCCGGCGGACGATCCGCGCAAGTCGCAATAGACGGCGTTCCCGGCGGCAGACACGAAAAAGCCCAGGCTCCGGGGCGAACGGGCGGGATGCCTGCGCATCTCTCGCCTCGCCTGCTACGGGCCTGGGCTGATCGGGTCCAGACGGGCACTCGCATCGTCAAGCGAGCGCAGGAAAAGGCCATGCCGGATTACATCCGTCCTGGCACGGCCTCATCGAAAGCAGGCGGTGACGCCCGCCGCTTCGAAGTCCACAACAATGTCCGCTGGGTCAGCCTGATATGGGGATTGGATTGCCATCCGCAAGGGGCGGAAACGCGTTCTCGGCCGTCATGTCTCAATCACGACCTGGAGCGAGTGCAGGATGAGCTTGGGCATCGGCAGCTCGCGGTCGCGCGCCTCGCGCAGGGCCACGAACTCCTCCTCGGTCCTCGCCTTCACCAGATGCTTGTTCGCGCGCCGCTGCTGGGCCACCGTGCTCTCCCACTGCGCCTCGCGCCCGCCCGGCATGTAGTCGTGGCCCGTGAAGAGGCGCGTGCTGTCGGGAAGCCCCATGATGCGCTGAATGCTGTGCCACAGCGCCTTGGCCGATCCGCCGGGAAAGTCGGCCCGGGCCGTGCCGCTGTCGGGCATGAACAGGGTGTCGTGGATGAAGGCGGCATCGCCCACCAGGTAAGTGATGGAGCAGAGCGTGTGGCCGGGGCAGAACATCACCTCCACGTCCAGATTGCCGACCTTGAAGCGCTCGCCGTCGGCAAACAGCCGGTCCCATTGCGAACCATCCGTGGGAAAGGTGTCAGGCCAGTTGTAGAGAGCCTTCCAGAGCTTCTGCACCTCGATCACCTTCTCGCCGATGGCGGTCGGCACGCCGGTCCTGTCCTTGAGGTAAGCGGCGGCCGAGAAATGATCGGCATGCGGGTGGGTGTCGAGGATCCATTCCAGCCTGTAGCCCTCACGCTCGATATGGGCGAGAAGCTCGTCCGCCGAGGCTGTTGCCGTTGCGCCGGATTTCGGCTCGAAGTCGAGGACCGGATCGATGATGGCGCAGCGCTTCGTCTCGGGATCCGCGACCACATACTGCACGCTGCCGGTGCGCTTCTCGTAGAAACCCTTCACGATCGGGTTTCCGTACGGTGAACGCACAGTCTCGGCTGGCATGGCGGAAAACCCCTCTTCATCACGTTTCGGGCAATGCAAACAGAGCAGCCGTCGGGAGCGGCTTTTCGGAGAGTGGCCTGTGGCCGTGGCTCCGGCAAGACGCAGAAAGGTGCCATTCCGATGACCATTACGGCCATGAGGGCGAAGATCGCGGTGGGCTTCAGCCGATGCAGATGCAGATTATCCTGATCTTAACCAAAGTATCGTCCAATCAGTACCAGTGAGAGTATCGCTTCCTCACAGCGCCTCCGAGCCTGATCGCAGGCTGCGGCATATCGTGTGAAGTGAAAATTGTTGCGTAGAGTTTGCCATGGCGCACAAGCCTTATTCGTCCCTTCGTCGCGCCCCGCTCCGCCGGAACCGCAATCTGCTGCCGACGGCTCTACTCGTGGCGATCTCGCTCAGCCCCGTGGCCCTCTTCGTCGATTTCGAACAATCCGGCAGCACAGCACCCGAGACGCCGGCAGCCAGCATCGCGGCAAGCCCGGTGCCTGAGCCTCTGGCAACCGTCCGGGCCCTGGATTCGGCTCTGATCAATCCGATTCCCACCCTGAAAGCGGGCGCCCTCGCCTTTCAGCAGAATGCCCCCATCCAGCCCGGTTTCCGCTCATCCGTGCAGCCCGAGGCCCGCATCGCTCCCTCGGAGCCCGTATCTGTTCCGGCGACTGCGGAGATCGCCCAAGTCGTCGCCCCGATGCCCACACTAGTGCCGCTGCCAGTTCCCCGACCGGCAGACCTGAGGGCTCCCAAGCCTTCCGGCTCTTCCCAGTTAGCGAGCGCACCCATGACGCCTCGCATTCAGGCGGAGCCTGCCGTCACACCGGCTGACAACCGCAACTTCTTCGAAAAGCTCTTCGGCGTCCGTCCGACCACCCCGCCGGATGCGGCCCTCGGCTATGCGGCTCTGGACCGTGGCACGGGCAGCATTGCCCCGACGGCGCGCTTCGGCTTCGGCAGCAATCCCGCGAGCCCGGGCACAGCCGTCTACGACATCGTTGCCCAGACGGTCTACATGCCGAACGGCGAGAAGCTCGAAGCGCATTCCGGCCTTGGCGACATGATGGACAATCCGCGCCACGTGAATGTCCGCATGAAAGGCTCGACGCCGCCGGGCACCTACATCCTCACCGAACGCGAGGCGCTCTTCCATGGGGTCCGCGCCATCCGCATGAATCCTGTAGGTGGCAGTGCCGCCATCTACGGCCGAGACGGCATTCTTGCTCACACCTACCTGCTCGGCGCGCGCGGAGATTCGAACGGCTGCGTCTCCTTCAAGGATTACGACAAATTCCTCCAGGCCTATCTCAGAGGCGAGGTGAAGCGTCTGATCGTGACCGCAGGCCGGGGCCAGGACCTGCTACCCCCGGTCGCCAGCAAACGAACCACCCAGCCGCGGCGTTTCGCCAGCGCGATCTGAGGCTCCGCCTCTGGCTTTGCGGCCTTGCGCGCCTACTTCCTGAGCGGGCGGCAGCATAGGAGGAGCAGGCTGATGCGGGATGCGAACTGGTGTATGAGGCGAGTTGCCTTGCCATATGCGCTGCGGCCATCCTTTATTGCCATAATCTTGGTTGCCGCATCCATGAGCACGGCCCATGCCCAAGGTCCGGGCTATTTCGTGCCGGCGCCGGCTAAGGATAATGTTCAATCCAAGCCCAAATACGAGTGCGAGACGCCCGACGCGCCCGTGATCACCCTCGATACGCAGAGCAAGTACAAGCAGGACGACACCCAGCGCGCGACGATTGATGAGGATGCGGAAGAGACGTACACGGAGGCTGTTGAGCCGCTGCGCGTCTATGGACGCAATCTGGTCAAGATTGCGAACGCCTATGTGAAGTCGAACCCGAAGAACACCGCCGCCGCAGCCTGCGCCCTCACTTGGCTTGATGCCTGGGCCTCGGCGAATGCCATGACTGACATGCGCTCGAAACAGGCGCAGTTCAATTTGAGCCGGGCCCTCAGCGGCTTTGCGCTGGCCTATCTGCAGATCCGCAATGCGCCGGGCCTTGCGAGCGATCAGAAGAAGAAGGTCGAAACCTGGCTGAAGACCCTGGGCCAGCAGCTTGTCGCGCCCATGGACAAGAACAAGGGAACCTCCGGTCGGAACAATCACCGCTACTGGGCCGGATTGGGCGCCACTGCTGCCGGCTTGGCGTCAGACGACAAGCAACTCGCCCGCTGGGGAATCGACAGCGCCCGCATCGGCCTTGCACAGATCGCACCGGACGGCACCTTGCCGCTCGAAATGAAGCGGGGCAAACGCGCCCGCGATTATCACATCTTCGCCGCCGATCCCTTGGTGACAACTGCCGAGCTGGCGCGCAGCCAGGGGATCGATCTCTACGCCGAGCATGATCGAGCCCTTCACCGGCTGGTGGACAGGGTGCTCGGCTCCCTGGACGATCCATCCTTCTTCGAGAAGGCCACCGGCACCAAGCAGGAGGCCTACCCGGGCGACGGCACCGTGCCGTCATCCCGCATCGCCTGGCTCGAGATCCATCAAAGCCGTCGGCCCTCGCCTGACGCCGAGATCATGCTCAACAAGAAGCGTCCGACAAGCTCGAGCGAAATCGGCGGCAACACGACGCTGCTGTTTCACGATGCGGAGTGAGGCGTGAATCTTGCTAGTTGCGTACCCGCTCGGAGCAAAGCTCCCGCAAGGTCTCGGCATTGGGGCAGTATTCCGCAAAGTGAGCCGCGGCCTGCCTATGGGCGAGATCGTCCCTGCAACGCACGGCCGTGGTACAGCCCGAGCAGGTGAGGCTCATGTCGCGCATGAGAGCGGCATGGATCTGCCGAACCCGCTCTGGATTAAGGGACAGCGCCTCCATGAGGCGCGGCAGTTCGGCTGCGGGATCGCCCCCCCGCGCCACAAGGGCTGGAAGCATCTCAGCCGGTACACCGATGTCACGAGCCAATGCGTCTCTGTGATCCTTGTCCAGAGCGTCGAGTTCGTGAGCCTGCGCCCAATTCGCCTGCCATTGCCTGATCGTCGAACCCAAACCCATGGTCGCCTCCTCCATGTTATGGAGCAAGACTGCCCGACAGGATGAGCCCAGGCATTGATCCACCGCAAATTCGGCATTTCCTCAAACCTTCCCCCTTCCATTGCGGCTCAGCCGGTGTTCCGGCATACCCAGAACAAGAACACTGAGAACAGGCCCGACGCATGAAGCCGGAGATCAGCAGCATCACATGCATCGGCGGAGCGGCCGTCGATCGGAAGTACCACGCCTTGGATTCGATCCAACCTGGAACCTCCAATCCCGTGCGATCCGAGCGATCCTTCGGTGGAGTAGCCCGTAATGTCGCAGAGAACATCGCCCGGCTTGGTGTAAGCGTCTCCCTGGTCTCGATCCTCGGGAAAGACGAGAACGGACGGGCGCTGCTGGACGATCTCAAGCGCCTCGGCATTGGCACACGTCTCTTGGCAGCCTCAGACACGCATGCCACGGCGGAATACGTTGCCGTCCTCCAACCCGATGGCGAACTGGCTTTTGGTCTGGCCGACATGGCAATCTTCGATGAACTGGCCCCTGCGCTGTTGAAAAAGATCAATCTTGAGTCGCAGAACGACTGGCTCTTCGCCGACTGCAATCTGCCATCCGAGACCATGCATGCGCTCATCGACATCGCTCGGCAGTGGTCGCTGACGCTTGCTGTCGACGCCGTCTCGACCCCAAAGGCGGCACGCCTTCCAAGGGATCTCACCGGCATTGGAGTGCTCTTCCTCAACCTGGACGAGGCTCGCAGCTATCTTGGCGAGATCGAAGCAACGCCTGACGAGGCCGCTACGCGCCTTCGCACTTGTGGGGCCGAACGGGTTGTCCTCACCCTCGGTGAAAACGGCCTCGTTGCGGCGGATCGCTCAGGTGTTCATCAGATCGGGGTCGTGGGCGCAAAGATCGTCGATGCGACGGGTGCGGGCGATGCCCTGATCGCCGCCACGCTCGTGTCGCTGCTGAAGGGCCACGCTCTAACAGAGGCTGCGCGCCTCGGGACGGCAGCCGCGGCGCTGACGGTGGAGAGCACAGCCAGCGTCCGGCCCGACCTGTCCTTCGCCTTGCTGGAAGCTACTTTGTCCCTTAGAGCGGGTCCGATCCTCGAACGGGAGCCCACATGAACCACGACATCGCCGGCCGTTTTCTCGACATCGCTCCCAATGTGCAATCGGCTCTTGCCGCAGGCGAGGCCGTGGTCGCGCTCGAATCCACGATCATCACGCACGGTATGCCTCATCCTCAAAACGTCGCCACGGCTCGCGAGGTGGAAGAAGTAGTGCGCGAGAACGGCGCCGTGCCGGCGACGATTGCGATCATCGAAGGGCGCATCAAGGTCGGGCTGTCGGATGCGGAGCTCGACTGGCTCGGAACCGCCAGGGACGTGATGAAGCTGAGCCGCGCCGACCTGCCCTACGCGGTCGCTTCCCGGCGCCACGGTGCCACGACCGTAGCCGCGACCATGATCTGCGCGCATCTCGCCGGGATCCAGGTCTTTGCCACGGGCGGCATCGGCGGCGTCCATCAGGGCGTCGAGACGAGTATGGACATATCGGCCGATCTCGACGAACTCGCCCGCACGCCTGTGGCGGTAGTCTGCGCCGGAGCGAAAGCCATCCTCGACCTGCCGCGAACGCTCGAATATCTCGAAACACGGGGCGTCCCCGTGGTCGGCTACGGGACTGACCGCTTCCCAGCGTTCTGGAGCCGCACGAGCGAGTTGCCCGTCCCCCTGCGCCTCGACAGTCCTGAAGCCATCGCCGACCTGATCCGCACCAAGGCGGCGCTCGGTCTCGACGGCGGCGTTCTCGTGGCCAATCCCGTTCCGAGCGGCGATGAAATTCCCGCAGCCGAGATGAGCGGGTTCATCGATGCCGCTATCACGGAAGCGAAGACGCGCGGCGTTTCCGGAAAGGCCGTGACG
>JAJFBI010000217.1 GCA_020697385.1 Microvirga sp.
GCCGCTCCTGATCCCGAGGTCGAAGTCACTCTGGCCGAAATCCACCACCTGCCCTGAGATATTGATCTGAACGGCAATGTTCGGATGAAGCTGTTGGAAGCGGCCCAGCCGGGGAACCAGCCAATTGGCCGCAAAGGTGGTGAGCGTGGAGATCGAAAGCACGGTTTGTGCCGTCGACTCGATGCCTGCAAAGGCGGTGCGCAAAGCTTCAAATGCCTCGGTGACAGCAGGGGCGAGTTGCCGCCCTTTGGCCGTGAGGGTGACTTGGCGCGGCAAGCGGACGAACAGAGACGCGCCGATCCGATCCTCGAGAATTTTGATCTGATAGCTCACGGCCGCCTGGGTCATGCCCAGTTCCTCTGCTGCCCGTGTAAAACTTTGGTGCCGCGCCGCTGCCTCGAAGACTCTGACGGCGCTCATGGGAGGCAACTTTGACGGCATCTTGGGCATCGATCATCCATAAGGCTGCCTTATGCCAGCCTATTGGCATTTGCTTTGTCAAGCTCCTGAAACAGGAGCACCTTACGGATGCTTGATCGAGGGCGCTGGACGCCCTCTGACGCAACAAATCGGTAGGCTGTCATGAGGTATGAAGAGACTCGCCGCTTGCGCGGTATCGAGAGCGCTTGGCTGCGCCTGAAGCTCCGGCTCCGCCCGGCACTCCTGCGAAACGATCATATCGTCTCGGATCTGAGCCGCCTGTCCGATCATGAGCGGCGCGACATCGGCCTGCCCGATCCAGTCTGCTACATGGATTGGCGAGCCCTGAAGGATCAGAAGTAGAGAGCAATCAGGATGTCAGGCGGCTCGGCTTGAGCTCTCCGCTCTGCTCCAGGAGAGAGTGGCCGGTAGAAGCGATGTGAGCCTCGATGCGCTTCAGGTCGCGTACGATATCGAGCTGAAGTGTCCCCGTGTCCCCTGCCGTCCGGCCGGACCGGAGCTGATCGAGATGCTTCTGGGCGACCGCTCGCTCGAGGTCCCGGAAGCGCTCCTTCTCGGAGACGAGCCGGCGGGCCGAGCCGATGTCCTGGAACATGAGGACGGAGGCGGCCAGTTGAAGGTGCTCCAGCAGCTTGCCATGCATGCTGGTGATGTCGTCCAGGCTGTCCTTCGGCAGGCGCAGGTGGTTCTTGATGCGCTTAGCGGCAAGCTCCATCAGGTTCTTGTCGATGATGTCGCCCACATGCTCCAGGTTGATCGCGAAGGCGAGAATGTCCGAGAGGCGCTTCGCCTCCGCCTCGCTTAGCGCTTCATGGTTGATGGAGCTGAGATAACGCCGGATGGCACTGAACAGCCGGTCCAGCACGTCATCCGTGCGGCTGACCTGATCCACGCGGCTGATGTCGTCTTCCCGGAACAGATCCTGCGAGCTGCGCAACATTGCCTCGACCGTGTCGACCATCCGCAGAACCTCGCGAGCAGCGTTGGACAGTGCGACGGACGGTGTGTCCAGGGCATCCTTGTCCAGGTATTGCGGCACTCCCGGATCTGACGCCTGAAGCTTTTCCGGGAACAGCCGGACGAGCAGCCTTGCGATCCACGGCAGCGGCAGAATGAAGAGGGCGGCCAACGCCACATTGAAAATCGTATGGAAATTCGCCGCCAAGCGCGCCGGATTCGGGTCAATCAGCGTCATGGCCGAAAGGATCGGATCGATCAGCGGCAGCGCGACGATACAGCCGACGACGCGCGTAACCAGATTGCCGACCGGGACCCGGATCTTGGCAGGGTCGCCGCCCATCGCTTCCAGGAACGGATTGAGTGCGCTGCCGAGATTGGCGCCAAGCACCATGACGATAGCCGCGGGCGCTCCGATGACGCCTGCTCCGGCAAGAGACATGATGAACAGCATCGCGGCCACGCTGGAATGCGCAATCCAGGCAAGGAAGGCTGACAGGAGCACCAGGATCAGCGGGTCGGACGCGATGGAAGCAAGAAGCTCCTTGAGGATGGCCGAATTCTCAATCAGGTGGATCGTCTCGCTCAGCAGACGAAGTGAGAGCAGCATCAGTCCGAGACCGATTGCGACGCGACCCAGGTCCTTCGTCCGGCTCGTCTTTCCCCGCCGGAAGCCGATGAAGCCCCCGAAGACCAGCACCGGGAAGATCAGCGAAACGTCAAAGGATAGCACCTGCACGATGAGTGTCGTGCCCACATTGGCACCCAGCATCACGGCCAGGGCCGGAATGATGTCCACCGCCCCTCCGGCCGTGAAGGACGCCACCATCAGGGCCGTAGCCGTGCTGCTCTGGAGAACGGTCGTGACCCCTACCCCCGCCAGGAAGGCCTGAAGGCGGTTTCTCAACGCGATTCCCAGGATCCAGCGCAGATCGCTGCCGAAAGCGCGCTGCACCCCGCTGTTGACCATGGTGATGCCCCAGAGAAGCAGGGCAATCTCACCGAACAGGTGGATCAAGACGGAGGTCGCAGACATTCAGCCCTCGAAACAGGAAGAATTGGCACAATCGATCTGCTTATCCGTCAAGAGCCAAGATCGCAATCAGGTTGCCGGCTAATTATGGCTGTCTGCTGCAGGAGAGCCATGAAATTCCGGAGCACGAGGCGGACTGGAGCGCAAATTTCTCTGCAGGAGGAGCTAACCCCATTTGCTTAATCAGTTCAAGGATTTGGGCCTGCCTACCCTCCCAGGGACAACCGAATGTCAGTCTGGAACAATTTAGCTACTCCCAACGCATGCCGTTATCCCCGAAATGACGCCTGCTCTTTTCCACAATTAGCCGGTACGCATGAGTATCCGGCACGGCCAAGGCTAAAGGGTCGCATTCTTGATGGATAGTATCTCATTGGTGAGTATGCGAGGGCGTGAGATGGGTTTGGACGATCCATTTCCAATCGAGAAATGCTCCGGTCGTGTCCGGGGAGCCATCCTGGCAGAATTCCAGGGCCGGTGTCCGACGATCCGCGAAGTGGCCAGCATCTCCGATTCCCAGTGGCTGACGGTACCAAATATCGGCCCGACAACCCTCGAGGAGTTGCGCAGCATGACGCAGCAGCTTCCCAACATGGAAGGAACCGCCTCTTCCGCCAGCAGCATACCGGATAACGAGCTCCTGTCGCGGCTGAACCGCCTGCAAAGGGAGTTGAACATCCTGGTCGCGGAAATACGGACAAGATTGACCGGAACCTCTTCGGGGCGGACACCGCAGAGGTGATGGCTGCGCTCAAGTTTTTCTGGGTAATCTTCTGTTGATCAGCAACGCCATGAGCGACATTTTTGCAATATTATAGCTTGAATGCGAAATAGACCTTTCTGCTGAACTTGGTTTGTGCCTCTACGGAAACTTAAGCAGCAATTGACTTTACGTCATGAACGGCGTTGATGGATCGCCAATAAGGGGTGGCGGCTCTGACTTCACTGCGCTGGCTCATTCCCATTTAGGGGCAAGTGCATGTCTACGGTGGTTCGGGGGCTCGAGTTCGTCATCGACAAGGATGAACGGATCGGCGACACCGGTTCCCTATATAGAATTGGGACTCCTGCCGTTAAGTTTCTCGTCGAGCAATTGTCGGATGGCACCCTGCGATTGACGGCCTCCGTTTTCGACAACGACGGGGACACGGACGCGGATACTGCCGATCTGCGCGGCATCTTTTTCCACGTGACAGGCATCGACGATAATCCCACGGATGAAAGCTGGCTGGATAAGCTCTCGGTCACCGGAATAGGCAGCTCCGCGTCCCTGATCGACGGGTACATGTTCGACGCCGATGGGGTCGAAGCCTTGTCGGGCAATGGCAACAGCGACAACATGAACGGCCGACCCCTCACCCCCTATGATGTGGGAATTGGTATCGGCACGTCCGGCATGAGCCGGGATGACGTGAAGACGATCACCGTCCTCCTCGACCACGCCACCGACAACCTGACCCTTGAGCATCTGGCCGAGCAGGGCTTCGGCGCGCGTCTCACCAGCGTCGGCACGGACGGGGCCAAGCGCGATGACAGCCTCAAGCTTTGGGGATTGGCACCTGTCGCGCCGAATGTTGCGCCTCCCCCAGTGCCGACCGGCTCCCTCTCAGGACGAGTTTGGCTCGATCTCGACAACGACGGCATCCAGGATGACGACGGCCAGGAAACCGGCCTTCCCGGCATAGAGGTCAAGCTCATCGATTCCGCGGGTGCGGTCATGTCATCCGTTACGACGGATGGCGCGGGCGAGTATCTCTTCAGCGAACTGTCCTTTGGGACCTACAGCGTCCAGTTCGGCAAGGGAACGGACGGTGCGTACCGGTTCACTGGGCAGAATGTCGGCTCCGACGATGCTCGGGACAGCGACGCCAATGCTGGTTCCGGCCTCACGAGCTCCTACACGATCACGGAAACTACGAGACATGTCACGGCCGTCGATGCCGGCCTGTCCAAGGTGGAAGCCCAGCCTCCCGTCGTAACTCCCCCGCAGGAGATCGGAAATGACGATCTCATTGAAGCGGGCGACGACAACGACTTCATCCATGGCGGCAGCGGCAACGATGAGATGCAGGGTGAAGGCGGCCACGATACGATCTATGGCGGCACGGATCGCGGCGAGATCTCCCGGAACCCCGGCAATGGAAAGCTGACCAAGGTTCTCATCGGCGATAATCTCTACGGCAATGACGGCCAGGACACCTATCGCTACGCCAAGGGCGACGGCGTCGACATGATCTGGGATTTCAGGCCCGGCGACGATGTGATCGAACTCTCGGGCTATTCCCTCAACGACATCAAGGCGACATGGGTCGGCAAGGTTGCAAATTGGATCGACACGCCGAAGCACAATAAGCTCTCGCTGGTGTTCAGCGACGGCGGCGCTATCGTCTTCAATGACTACTCGGGACTGGACAGCAGTACGGCCGCAAGCCTCAAGCTCAGTGACGGCACGGTTGTCACCTTCGCGGATCTGATCGCAATGGCCGGCCGCAAGCCGGCGAACAGCGAAGTCAACGATGAGCAGCAGGTCGCCCTTCGCAAGTATGAGTGGCGCGACCTCGGCAAGGGTCAGAACGGCTATGGCGGCAATGACCGGGACAAGCTGATCGGCGCCGGCGGTGACGACAATCTCTACGGCAACGAGGGTGTCAACGGCCTGAACGGCAAAGAGGGCAACGATCAACTGTATGGGGGCAACACCCGCGACGTAATGATCGGTGGTAGCGGCGACGACATCGGTTACGGCAATGGCGGCGAAGACCTGATTGTTGGCGGAGCCGGCTCGGACAGGCTCTACGGCACCGGAGGGGCGGACTACATCTTCGGCGATGAAATGCCCGAAGGCTTTGTTCTGCCATCCAGCTTCGCCAGCGATCTTCTCTGGCTGCAGGAAGAAGGGACAATCGTCGCTTCATCCAGCATGACGATGGCGAGCAATGCCATCAACATCACCGCCTCCGGCACAAATGCCCTCACCCTTACGGGCAATAGCTTGAATAACGTGATGATCGGCAATGCCGGCAAGAACATGATCGCCGCTGTCGAGGGCGACGACATGGTCTTCGGCGGCTACGGAAACGACACCCTGTCCGGCGGCTCCGGCAAGGACAAATTTGTGTTCGATCAGAAGCTGGGAAGTTCCAAGACCGACCGGAAAGTGAACTTCGATACGGTCACCGACTTCAGGGTGAAGGATGACAAGTTCTTCCTCGACAATGCCGTGTTCAAGAAACTCGGCAAAGGGTCGCTTGATAAGCCGTCTCAGCTGAACAAGAACTTCTTTACTGTCGGCACGCAGGCCAAGGACAAGAACGACTACCTGATCTACA
>JAJFBI010000218.1 GCA_020697385.1 Microvirga sp.
CCCGGATCGCTCCAGGCGATGCCGTTCATGCCGAAGCGGATGACCGATTGCGGTACGTCGAGATCGACCACGATGCGCGAACCGGTCTTCTGCAGCGTCGCGGGCTCGATGATCCCGAGAGCCTTCGCTTCGGGCAGAGAGCCGAACACCCTGTCGAGCAGCGCCGACAGGTTGTCGGCCCCGATGGCGCCGACCACCGCGACCTTGACGCGGCCGCGGGCGATGATGGCCCGGTGCATGGCCACGAGATCGTCCCGCGTGATCGCCGCGACGCTCTCAGGCGTGCCGGAGGTCGGGCGGCCGTAAGGATGACCGGCAAAACCTTCCTCGAAGAAACGGCGGGTCGCCATCACGCCGGGATCGTTCTGCTGGTACTTCAGGCCCGCAATCGTCTGAGCCCGCACGCGCTCGATGGAATCCTGATCGAAGCGCGGCTCGACGAGCGCCAGGCGCATCAGCTCGAAGGCCTCGTCCGCATGCTTGACCAGCGTCTTCAGGGAGCCGCCGAGCGCGTCATTGCCGGCATTGAAGGACAGCTCGATGGCCCGCGCCGCGAGGCGCTCCTGAAACGCGTCGGAATCGTACTCGCCGGCACCCTCGTCGAGCAGGCGCGCAAGCATCTGCGCCACGCCGGGTTTGTCCGCCGGATCATGCGCCGAGCCGCCCTCGAAGATAAACGAGACGGCGATGAGCGGCACTACGTCGGACTCGACATGCCAAGCCTCGACACCGCCTGGAGAGGTCAGTGCCTTCACCTGGGTCGGGGACGAGGACAGGGTTTCGACAGAAGCTGTCATAAGGACCTCAGATTTGATGCAGGCGACTTACGAAGCCGACTTCTGCAGATAGCCCGTCACGGAACGGCGGGGGACAAGATAGCGCTCGGCGGCAGAGGCAAGGTCATCCTTGAGAACGGTCTCGATCTCGACCGGCCAGCGGCGCACCTCCTCGATGGTCTCGCCGATGGCGAGCGCCGAGCCGTAAATGCGGGCGAGCGAGGATTGGCTGTCGGTGGAATAGATCGTCTCGGCCACGAGGCGCGTCTTGGCGCGCTCGATGGAATCGCCGTCCAGCGCTTCGGACGGAATGGTCTTGAGAAGCTGATCCACAGCTTCTTCCAGCGCCTGCAGCGACACGCCCTCAGACGGAACCGCATAGACGCAGAAGCGTGTGTCTTCCATGGCGGATGACATGTACCAGGCGCCCGCATTCACCGCGATGCCGCGCTCCATGACGAGCTTGCGGTAGAGATACGAGGTCGGGCCGCCGCCAATGACCTCGGCGAGCAGCTCGAGCGAATAGCAGTCCCGCTGCGAGGCCGTGCGGCAGGACGGCACGAGATAGAGCCGCTGCATAGTGGGCTGCTCGACCTTGGGGTCGGCGACCGTGATGTGACGGGCCGCCACGGGCTCCGGCTCGCGCGGGCGCACACGCACCGGGCGCTTGCCCTGCGGCGCGACGCGGCCATAGGTGCCATCGGCGAGGCGCCTCACCTCATCCTCGGTCACATCGCCGGCGACGACGAGAATGCCGTTCTCGGGCGTGTAGAAGCGGCGATAATAATCGAGCGCGTGATCGCGGTTGAGGGTTTCGATCTCGTGCATCCAGCCAATGATCGGAATGCCGTAGGGATGATGCACGAAGAGCGAGGCCGCCATAGCCTCGGACAGCTGTGCAGACGGATCGGTCTCGACCCGCATGCGGCGCTCTTCCAGCACCACGTCCCGCTCGGGAGCGATGACGGATTCCTCCAGGAGGAGGTTCGTCATGCGGTCCGCCTCGAACTCCATCATGGTCTTGAGGTTCTCTCGGGCGACGCGCTGAAAGTAGGCCGTGTAGTCGAAGGACGTGAATGCGTTCTCTTGGCCGCCCAGTCCGGACACGACCTTGGAGAACTCGCCGGCCGGGTGCTTCTCCGTGCCCTTGAACATCAGATGCTCAAGGAAATGCGCGATGCCGGATTGGCCGATCGGATCATCCGCCGAACCGTTGCGATACCAGATCATGTGGGTGACGACGGGAACGCGATGATCGGGGATGACCACCACATCGAGACCGTTGTCCAGGGTGAAGGAGGACAGGTTCGGCCCACTGCCTTCCGTTCGCCCGAAGGAGGCGGCGTCCGCGCGAAGAATGGGCTTAGAGGCAGTGTCCATGACGTTTCAACCTTGGCGACATCAAATCGTTTCGCAGGATAGACCTACGGGAATAGTCAAATTGAGGGGGTACGCAAGCGAAGCCGCGAAACTTTCCGGTGGGGAGACGGTTCGCGCCGGGAGGCGAAACCAGGCTTGGCCTTTCAGGACCCCATAACGTTTTCAGGCGAAGCGGGTGAGCCCGTTCGCCTGAAAAAGAGAGAAGAGTAGGTGGTTATCGCCGCCGCTCTTGCTGCTGGCGGATGAAGGCCTGTGGGCTGTCGGGATCGCCATTGACCACCGGATCCGCGGAGGCCTTCAGCTTGCCGCCACCCTGGGCTTTGAGCAGCCCTCCCGGAGGATCGCTCAGGTAGCGACGCTCCAGGCCATCGCCCTGAAGCTTCACGTCAGCGTCCGACGTCGAGAAGGAGCGCAGCTCGTCCGGGGTCATGCGGCTCATGTCGGCCTGAGAGCCGGAGCGACTGGGTGCAGCCGTAGCGATGTTGTTCGGATTGCGCCCGGTACGCATCTCCTCGACGGAGAGGCGGCGACCTTCATTAAGCTTGTAGGCTTCGGAGCTGGTCCAGGGCGTCCGGGCCTCGGCCGCCGCCTTGCGGCGTGCTGCCACATCGGGGTCGTTGGGCCAGTTGCCGTTGCGCACCTCGGCTCCGCCGCCGGGAGCGGGAGCGGGCAGGTCCATCTTCGGCGGGAGCACGAGAGGAGCACGCTCGTTATAGACGATGGGGGCCTTCTCCTTGGGAATGATGCCGATGGCGCCAAGAATGCTCTTCATGCCCTCGCCCTCCTGCGCCGAAGCGCCGGTAGCGGCGACCAGAAGCGCCAGAGCCCCCGCGCACCCTACGATTTTCATTCCCTTCATGGCACCCACCATTGGTTTCTCGTTGTGGCCGGAAGGCCTGATCGCTCATTCGGGCGAACATATGGCAGCCGGGCGCTGCACAATATCATTTCTTCGCCCGACGCCCTTCCAGGACGAAGGAGTCATAGAGCAAACCGACCACCCCCGCAACGATGGCCGCATCCGCCACGTTGAACACGTACCAGGACCACGACCCGATGTGGAACTGGATGAAATCGAACACGGCCCCGTAGGCCAGCCGGTCGATGACATTGCCGATGGCCCCGCCGACGATGAGGCCCAGCGACGTGGCCAGGAGCTTGGCCGTGGTGCGTCGGATCCAGACGGACAGGCCGATGGCGGCCAGGATCGACACCACGATCAGTGTCCAGCGTCCGAGATCGGAGTTCTGCTGGAACAGGCCGTAGGAGATGCCGCGGTTCCACACCACGATCAGGTTGATGAACGGGGCGAACTCCACCGGCTCTTTCACGGGCAGGTCGAAGACGAACAGGGTATAGAGCTTGGTCGCCTGGTCGAGGACGAGCGTGATCAGGGCGGCCGAGAAGCCGAGGATCGCGGCGGTCGAGAGACCTGTGCGAGCCGTGCGGCCCTTGCCAGGCTTCCTCGGGCTGCGCGGACGCGTCGCAGCGCCGGAGCGCTGCGGGCCAGCCTGAGAAGTCGTCCCTGC
This sequence comes from Microvirga sp., assembly GCA_020697385.1. GTDB lineage: Bacteria > Pseudomonadota > Alphaproteobacteria > Rhizobiales > Beijerinckiaceae > Microvirga. The sequence goes on from JAJFBI010000218.1 coordinate 3,686, forward strand.
CTCGGGCAGCGGCGCGCCGGTCTCGTTCGCCTTGCTCATTCCGCTGCCGCCTTGAGCTGGTCCCACTCCCGCAAGGCGGCCGCGTCACGGGGCGTCACGTCCGGATAGTCTAAATCGGCGCCCACTTCCGGGGTGACCTTCCACGACCGGGCGCATTTGCGGCCTTCGGCGAGGGCCGGCGCGACGGCCACGCCCTTCACGTCCTCGAGGCGGAAGGCCTCAGCCGGACCTTCGCCCTGCACCACCTGGATGCCGGACGTGATGGAGATCTCGGCGAGGTCGAGGCCCTGCACGGCCTTGAACAGGCTCTCATCCGCGATGTGCACGACGGGCGCGGCCTCGAGGCTCGCGCCGATGCGCTTCTGCGCACGCTCGATCTCCAGCGCCCCCGTGACGACACGGCGCACGCGGCGCACCTTCGACCAGCGCTCGGCGAGCGCTTCGTCGCGCCACTCCGACGGCACGTCGGGGAAGGTCTCCAGATGCACCGACTCGGCCCCCGGATAGCGCTCGAGCCACGCCTCTTCCGCCGTGAAGGCGAGGATCGGCGCGATCCACGTCGCCACGCAGCGGAAGGTCTGGTCGATCACGGTCAGGGCGCTCTTGCGCACCTTGCTCGAAATCGGGTCGCAGTAGAGCGCATCCTTGCGGATGTCGAAATAGAACGCCGACAGGTCCGTGGTCATGAACGAGTTGAGGAGCGCAATCACCCGCTTGTAGTCGAAGGTGCTGTAGGCCTCGCGCATCTCGCCGTCGAGTTCGGCAAGGCGGTGGAGCACGAAACGCTCCAGCTCCGGCATCTCGTTGAACGCCACCTTGTCGGCTTCGCGGAAATGCGCGAGCGAGCCCAGCATCCAGCGGATCGTGTTGCGCAGCTTGCGATAGGTCTCGACGAAGGTCTTCAGGATCTCCGGGCCGATGCGCAGATCGTCCGAGTAGTCGGAGGCCGCCACCCACAGGCGCAGGATGTCGGCGCCGGAATCCTGGATCACCTTCTGCGGGGCGACCACATTGCCGAGCGACTTCGACATCTTCTGGCCCTTCTCGTCCAGAACGAAGCCGTGGGTCAGCACGATGTCGTAAGGCGCGCGCCCGCGCGTGCCGCAGCTCTCGAGCAGCGACGAGTGGAACCAGCCGCGATGCTGGTCCGAGCCCTCCAGATACATGACCTGATCGGGGCCGCCATCGACCTTGCGCGTCACCTTCAGGTCCTCGCGCTTCTCCAGCGCGAAGGCATGGGTGCAGCCGGAGTCGAACCACACGTCGAGGATGTCGTTGACCTTGTCGAAATCGGCGAGGTCATAGCCGAAGGGTTTGAGGAAGCGCGATCCGTCATCCGCGTACCATGCATCCGCGCCTTCCTTCTCGAAGGCCTCGGCAATGGCGTTGTTGACGCGATCGTCCTTAAGGATCTCGTTGCTGCCCTTCTTCACGAAGACCGCAATCGGCACGCCCCAGGCGCGCTGACGCGACACCACCCAGTCGGGGCGGTTCTCGATCATGCCGTTGATGCGGTTCTCGCCGGATTCCGGCACCCACTCGACCGTCTTGATGCCATGGAGCGCGCGCTGACGGAGGGTATCGCCCTTGTCGTCGAGCGGCTTGTCCATGGAGATGAACCACTGCGGCGTGTTGCGGAAGATCAGCGGCCCCTTCGAGCGCCAGGAATGGGGATATTGGTGCTTGAGGCGCCCGCGCGCGATCAGCGCGCCGACCTCGACGAGCTTCTTGATGACGGCTTCATTCGCGCCTGCATCCTTGCCCTTGTCGTCGTAGATGCGCTCGCCCGCGAAGAACGGCACGTCGGGGAAGTAGGACGAGTCGGGCGAGACCGTATGCGGCACCTCTTTCGTGCCGCAGGCCGCGAACACGTCGCGATGCTTCACGTAAGTATTGTAGTCGTCCGCGCCGTGGCCGGGAGCCGTGTGCACGAAGCCCGTGCCCGCGTCGTCGGTCACGTAGTCGGCCGGCAGCACCGGCACGCCGAAATCCCAGTAGCCGTTCGCGCCCTCAAGGCCGCGGAACGGGTGCGCGCAGCGCTCGAGCATCACCGGCAGCACGTCCTT
>JAJFBI010000219.1 GCA_020697385.1 Microvirga sp.
CATCGAGCTCTTGGTGGTGATCAGCAACGGCCAGAGATACTGGTTCCAGCCGTAGATGAACTGGATCACGAAGAGCGCCGCGATCGTCGTCATGGAGAGTGGAAGCAGCGTGTCCTTGAAGAAGCGGAATGCGCCCGCGCCGTCGATCTTGGAAGCCTCGAGCAGCTCGTCCGGGATCGTCATGAAGAACTGCCGGAAAAGCAGCGTGCCGGTGGCGGACGCAATGAGCGGCATGATGAGACCCGTATAGGTATCGAGCAGCCCGAGATCCGCGACGATCTTGTAGGTCGGATAGATGCGCACCTCGACCGGAAGCATCAGCGTGATGAAGATGATCCAGAACGCGGTCTTGCGGAAGGGGAATTTGAAATACACCACCGCATAGGCCGACAGGATCGAGATCAGGATCTTTCCGATCGCGATGCCCATGGCCATGATCATCGAATTGAACATCATGATGCTCACAGGCTGGCGGGCATGCATGCCGCCGTAGAGCAGCGTCCGGGTGTAGTTCTCGTCCGCCTGGTCACCGGGCACCAGCGGCATGTTGCCGTTGATGATGGTGGCGGTGTCGAAGGTGGACGCCATGACGGCCAGATAAACCGGAAAGGCCACGATGACGACGCCAAGCGCGAGCGTCAGGTAGGCCATGAATTGGGCGAAGGGACGATTCTCGACCATCAGTACTGCACCTTGCGCTCGACATAACGGAACTGGATGGCGGTGAGCGCGATCACGATGATCATCAGAATCACCGACTGAGCGGCCGAGCCGCCGAGATCGCCGCCGAGACGGCCGTCCGCATAGACCTTGTAGACCAGGGTCGTGGTCTGCCCGGCGGGGCCGCCGCCCGTCACGGCATCGATGATGCCGAAGGTGTCGAAGAACACGTAGACGATGTTGACCACGAGGAGGAAGAACGTGGTGGGCGACAGGAGCGGGAAGATCACCGTCCAGAAGCGGCGCAGGGGTCCGGCGCCATCAATGGCAGCCGCCTCGATCACGCTCTTCGGGATGGCCTGCAAGCCTGCCAGGAAGAACAGGAAGTTGTAGCTGATCTGCTTCCAGGTGGCCGAGAGAACCAGGAGCGTCATGGCATGGTTGGCATTCAGCATCGGGTTCCAGTCGATGCCGATCGCCTTGATCGGCTTCGAGAGTGTGCCGAGCGTCGGATGGAACATGAAGAGCCAGAGCACGCCCGCGATGGCGGGAGCTACCGCATAGGGCCAAATCAGAAAAGTCTTGAATGCGTGCCCGCCGCGAATGTTCTTGTCGGCCTGGGTGGCCAGCAGCAGCGCGCAGGCGAGCGAGAAGAAGGCGACGAGCGACGAGAAGATCGCGGTCGTGACCATCGCCCGGTAATATTCGGACTGCTCGAACAGCGAGACGTAATTCTCGAAGCCGACGAATTCGGACGCGAGGCCGAAGGCGTCTTCCCGCAGGAAGGACTGCCAGATGGCCTGGGAGGCCGGCCAGTAGAAGAAGATGACGGTGATCGCCATCTGCGGAAGGATCAGCAGGAGCGGCAGTGTCCAACCTGAAATGTGAGCTCGTTTTTCCATCGCGTTTGCGGCTGTCCGAGGATGGGGCAGATGACGGCGGCAACCGGTCTGCGAGGGTGATCTATAAGATCATCCCGGGGAGCGTCTTTAAGCTCCCCGGGATGGATTTCCGTCAGGTTCAGGTCAGCTTAGCGAACGGTGCGCTCGAACTGACGCAGGATCTGGTTGGAGCGGGTCACGGCCGCATCGAGAGCGTCCTTGGCGGGCTTCTGACCGGCAAGAGCAGCCTCGATCTCCTCAGAGATCACGTCGCGAATCTGCACCATGTTGCCGAAGCGCAGACCGCGGGAGTTCTCGGTCGGCTCCTTGTTGGTCAGCTCGATCAGCGCCGTCTGGAGAGCGGGGTTCTTCTCATAGAAGCCCGAAGCCTTGGTCTTCTCGTAGGCCGCCTTGGTGATCGGGAGATAGCCCGATTCCTGGTGCAGCTTCGCCTGACGGTCCGTGTCGGACAGGAAGGTGAAGAACTTGGCCACGCCCTTGTACTCGTCGGCCTTCTTGCCGCCCATAACCCACAGGGAAGCGCCACCGATGATGGAGTTCTGCGGTGCGCCCTGCACGTCCGGGTAGTACGGCATCGGCGCATTGGCCCAGTCGAACTTCGCGTTGGCCTTCACGTTGCCATAGAAGCCCGAGGAGGTCAGGAAGATCGCGCATTCGCCGGAGGTGAAGCGGCCCTCAGACTTCGAGTCGCGGCCCGAATAGTCGTAGGTCTTGTCCTTCTGCATATCCACGAGGTTCTGCAGGTGCTTCACGTGGGCCGGAGAGTTGAACTTCATCTCCGTGTCGAAGCCGTCGAGGCCGTTGGCCTTGGTGGCCATCGGGATGTTGTGCCAGGCCGAGAACTGCTCGACATTGGCCCAGGACGCCCAGGCGTTCGAGAAGCCGCAGCTGTCGTGGCCGGCAGCCTTGAGCTTCTTGGCGGCATCGAACACCTGAGGCCACGTCTTCGGGATCTCGGCGACGCCAGCCTTCTTCAGCTCGTCCTTGTTGATCCACATGACCATCGAGGAGGAGTTGAACGGCATGGAGAGCATCTCGCCCTTGGCCGTGGAATAGTAGCCGGTGATGGCCGGGAGGTAGGCATTCGGGTCGAACTTCTCGCCCGCTTCCTTCATCATCTCCTGGACCGGCTTGATCGCGCCGCGGGCGCCCATCATGGTCGCCGTTCCGACTTCGAACACCTGCAGGATGTGGGGAGCGTTACCCGCGCGGAACGCGGCAATGCCGGCGTTCAGGGTGTCGGCGTACTGGCCCTTGTAGCTGACGACGACCTTGTAGTCCTTCTGGGAAGCGTTGAACTCTTCAGCCAGCTTGTTAACGACGTCGTTGTTGGCGCCCGTCATGGCGTGCCACCACTGGAGCTCCGTCTGGGCGAAGGCGGAGGTGCTCGTCGCAAGGCCGATGGCCAGGGCGCCGAGGAGGGACTTCTTCATCATTCTCATCTCTCCCATATCGTCCCGTTTGGGACGTTCTTGTCGTTCACCATCCCTGCGTTAAGCCCGGATGACGTTACTATGACAAAAACATGACAATCATAGCCGGCTTCAAAATGGAAGCCCCTTTCCACCAAAAGGCTTAATGGCATCCCATGGGAACAGGCCCAAGCGCCTCTCCGTTGAGGGAGTAACCCAACGGAAAAATCCCCTGCCCCAGTGATCGCAGTCCTGTTCATGGATCTCGCCGTGGACACCGGCCCCTCGTCCGATCAGCCAGGTCTGATGCAGCGCCACATGAACCGCGGCGGCCGGATCTGGGCTTACAGCACCTCCGACGAGATGGGGCTTTAAAGGTTTCCAACAAAACACCCCCCTTATCCTGAGGAGCAGCCGTGAGGCTGCGTCTCGAAGGAGGATCCAGAGAGCACTGGAGACGCCTCGTCCTTCGAGACGGTCACTGACGTGACCTCTTCAGGATGAAGCTTATGGTAGGCCTGTCAGGCGCTCTAGATCACATTCCGCTCCAGGAGAGGCCGGTTGGCGAGCACGCGCTCATAGCCCAGCTCCGACAGGTCGAGGGTGCGGAAGCCGCCATGCACGATCAGCTCGGCGAGCCCCCGGCCGACGGCCGGGGCCTGCTGCAGGCCATGGCCCGAGAAGCCGTTGCAGAGGTAGAAGTTCTTGGCCTCGCCCGCCTGGCCGATGATGGCGTTGTGGTCGAGCAGGCACATGTCGTAGGGGCCCGACCAGGCGCGGCCCGGCCTGATCGCCTCGAAGGCCGGCACCCGGTGGGCGAGCGACGGCCAGATGAACTCCTCGAAGAACGTGTGGTCGATCTCTTGGGATCCCGGATCCTCGTCAAACCAGTCGGGATCGAGATCCGCTTCCGGCGAGGCGCCGCAGATGAAGTGCCCCTCGCCTTCCGGGCGCACATAGGCCCCGGACGTGTCGATGAGAAGCGGGCAGTTCTCCACCGGCTCCTTGCAGGCGAAGGTGAACACGTAGCGGCGCTTGGCCCGGACCGGAATGTCGAGCCCCGCCATGGCGGCAATCGCCCGCCCGCCGGAGCCCGCGCAGTTGACCAGCGTGCCGCAGGCGATGCGCGTACCGTCCTTCAGACGCACCGCCGTGACGGCGCCGCCATCCCGTTCGAGCTCGGCCACCTCGCCCTTCACATATTCCGCGCCCAATGAACGGGCCTTCTTGCGGAAGGCCTGGAGCAGGCCCCAGCCGTCGAACCAGCCCTCGCCCGAGCGGCCCCAGGTCCCGGCTGCGAGATCATCGACGTTGAGCCAGGGGAAGCGGCTTTTCAGCTCATCGGGCTGCAGGAAAAGAATGTCGGCGCCCTCCGCCGCCTGCAGCGCCTGGTTCTCGCGCAGAACCTGCTCGCCCGCGTCCGACGCGCAATAGAGATAGCCGCCTTCCCTCAGGCCGATCTCCGGCCGGTCGCCATCGACGGCCAGATGGTCGCCGATGCCACGCAGGAACTGGATGCCGTAGAGCGAGATGCGGATGTTCACCGCGCTGGAATATTGCTGCCGGATCGACGCGGCCGAGAGCGCCGAGGCCGAGAGCTGATAGGTCGGGTCCTTCTCGACGACGATGACGCGCCCCTTGAAGCCGGAATCCGCGAGCAGGTGATAGGCCGTGGACGAGCCCATGACGGCGCCGCCGACGATCACGACATCGGCTTGGAGTGAGGTGGCTGGGGTCATCGTTCGAACTTCGTTGAGAGGATGATGGAGGATTGTGTGCGCTCCACGCCTTCGACCGCACCGATCCTGTCGATGGCGGCGTCGAGGGAGGGAACATCCTGAGCCTCTACCACCGCCAGGAGATCGAAAACACCCGCGACCGAATGAAGCGCGCGCAATTCTGGCATGCGCTGAAGCGCCGTGACCACACCCGCCGAGGCCTTGGGCGCCACCACGATGGTCACATGCGCCCGCACCATGCGGCTGGTGACCTCCTCGGCGAGGCGCAAGGTATAGCCGGTGATCACGCCGCGCCGCTCCAGGCTCTCGACCCGCGCCTGTACCGTCGTGCGGGAGAGGTTAAGGCGCCGCGCCGCCTCCGCATGGCCGATGCGGGCATTCTCCCGCAGGAGGGCAATCAAGGCGCGATCCGTGGCGTCAAGCATCACTATGACCATTCAAAACGGCATTTCGCCGAAAGCTACTCGGCTTTCCGTCAGCTTGTCTATGGCGCTTTGCAGCGATCTGCCTTCTTTTCAGTCAATCACAGGGAGGTTTGAATGCACTCGATTCTCGTCATCGGCGCCGGCAAGATCGGCTCCACCATTGTCGACATGCTGCATGACAGCGGCGATTACCGCGTCACCGTCGCGGATGCCTCCGCCGAAGTCTTGGAGGCAGTCGCCAAGGATGGTGTCGAGACGATCCAGCTCGACTTCAGCGACGCGGTCGCCCTGCAGAACGCCCTCAAGGGCCATTATGCCGTTCTCAGCGCAGCGCCCTACCACCTGACGAGCCATGTGGCCAAGGCAGCGCGCTTGGCCGACGTCAACTATTTCGACCTCACCGAGGACGTAGCCACCACCCGCATGGTGAAGGAGCTGGCCGAGGGCGCCTCGACCGCCTTCATTCCGCAATGCGGCCTCGCTCCCGGCTTCATCTCCATCGTGGCCCACGATATCGCCAGCCGCTTCGACAAGCTCGACACGGTGCGCCTGCGCGTCGGCGCCCTGCCGCAATATCCGTCGAACGCCCTGTCCTACAACCTCACCTGG
>JAJFBI010000220.1 GCA_020697385.1 Microvirga sp.
CTAGGGCTGCCAACAACACTCATCTTGACTCGGGTAGGCTTTCAGGTTGCCGTTGGAAAAACCACTATGCGATCTTCCGATGACCTTAGGTCTCGGATCATATATCTCTACCTGCTATTATGAGCAGGTCAGGAAAGCTTGCTCAGCTTCGGTTTGCTGGATGTCGCATCCGGGCAACGGCTAATCTGTCAGCGAGCTTTCAGGGCAGTTCAGCGCAAGCTTTGCGCTGCCAACCTCTCACCGGACAACGGCAACGAAGCCTCGGTTCCGCCAGAAAGGTGATTGACTGCCCACATGGCAGCCTGTGTTCGGTTGGCAACCCGGATCTTGCGAAGAATAGCCTTGATGTGCACTTTAACAGTTGCCTCTGCCACATCGAGCTTGCGTGCAATAACCTTGTTCGGCGCCCCCTGCATGAGGCATTGCAGGATTTCGGACTCCCTACTTGATAGGGTCCGTATGGGCGAGTCGTGTGTCTCGAGGCTTGAGTGAAGATGAGCGGGAAGAACCGTGATCGCCAACGGCTCCTTAGTCTCTGCCTCTCTTTGAGTGTCCGAGATCGCGCTGAGGAATGCCGCTGATGGAAAAACCACCTCACCCAACATGACAAGATCGAGGTACTTGATCAGGGCTTCGCATCCTGTAGTGGCAAGGCAATAGCCATCTGCTCCTGACTGGAACGCCGACTTCATATCATCAAGATTAAAACTGTCGGACAGAACGACGACGCGAGCTAGAGAGTACTGCTCCTTGATAGAAGCGATGCCGTGAGCCAGCATTGCTGGGTAAAGATTGGCATCAAGAATGACAAGGAAAGATGAACCCGGCACATTCTGATCCAGAATGATCCCATCGCGGGACATTCCCTCCGAATGCAGCTTGAATCGCGTACTTGAGAGAATGTGCTTCAAGCCCTCGCGGAGCATCGAATTCTTGCAGCTCAAGACAGTAGTGACCGGCAACAGGTTCGACATGCGATGTGCCTTTCCACAGAGATTACCTCTAAGTGTACAAAATCGTGCTCCTTCAACCATCCCTGATAAAGAGGTAAAGAACTATGCTTTGGAGGTAGAAATGGAATACCAGTCCACGCATCGTTCACATTACACTGTGCTCAGCACTTCTAATAAGATTGTCTGCCAAACATCCGATACAGCTTCTCAAAATCGGAATAATTGCTCAGTTGCTACCTTCATCCCACGGCATTCGCCTCAAATCAGGCGCGGTATAAAGCTCCTAAGCTATCAGGCCATGACGCAGCAGATTATTTCACGACAGCTTCCCTCGCTTGAACCGGAGCTTTGGCAGGCTCCTCGACCGGGTTTGTCGTGGCCGGTTCCGTCATGGAGTTCAGTGCGACGGCTGCGAGAGGATAGCCGCTGTCCCGTGCGCTTGTCATGAGTTCAACCGCCTTGCCAAGATCGCTCGCGACACCTGCCCCCGATTTATACATAAGGGCTAATTTGTATTTCGCCTCTGGATGCCCCGCGTTCGAGGCCTCCTGCAGCAGAGCGGCTGCCCTCTCTGGCGAGGTATCAGATCCAATCCCTTCCGAGTGAGCGTAGGCTAACCCGATCAGTGCTTCCGTGTTACCCGCTGCAGCTGCCTTCTCCAGGGCCGTGAAAATGTCGGAGACAAGATCCTCCGACGGCCGCAGAGCCAGCAGGCGCGAAAGACTCTGTCCGGCAGCAAGGTTGGTTTTGTCCTGGGCGGCTAGTGCGTACAGCTGCACCGCTCTCCGCTGATCCTCGACGTTTGTGCTGCTGGAGAGCGCGTTGGCGAGATGAGTCGCAGCTCCGCTATCGCCGCGCTCGGCGGCAATCCGAATCAGGTGGTTTGCAGCCTCCCGGTCCTGGACGCCACGTGTTCCCCTCTCGAGATCGAGAGCAACCTGGTAGATCGCACTGGGCTTGATCTGTGCAGCGCGTTCGAAGAACCGCAGGGCAGCCGGCATATCCTTCGTCCCCTCCGTACCCAGGACGAGGGCCCATCCGATCTCAAGAAGGGTGCTCCGCTGGCGCCCCTCATTGACACTATCGAGCCATTTCAAAGCAGTGGCCTCGTCGCGCTCCAATCCGCGTCCGGTACCATAGGCATAGGCCGCATGAGCCATGGCACGCTCGTGCCCGACCCGCGCAGCCCACAGATACCATTCCGCCGCCTTCTTCGTGTCGGCCGGAACACCGTCACCGCGATCATACATGTTAGCGACGGCAAGCACCGAGCTCGATGCACCACGAAGAGCCTCGAAGCGGAAACGCCGTTCCAGCTTTGCACGATCATCGGCGCCCAGAATGATCTGATGACGAGCCATGATCTTGGCCATGAGACGGGTCGCCTCACGGTCTCCGCGCGCGGATGCGATCTTGACGGCGTCAAGACCGGTCACGAAGTCCTGCGTGTCCATCTCTACGGTCAGGGCCTTCTGTCCGAGCTTCAAGAGACGCATGGTGGACATGGCCTTGAGCTGCGCCTGGGTGGGCGGTGTGGCCGGCACAACAGCCTGAGATGATCTTGATTGCGCTCTGTTGCCATGATTCGAAGCCGCCGTCTCGACTGGCGCAGTGATTGACACCAGGGAGCTCAGAATTACAATTTGGGCTGCTCTCATCATCTGTCTCTCCCAACCGCCACACAAGACGGTTACATCGGCTCTACGTTCCGAACTTCAACTCACTTGCGAACTGCCCCTTCGGCCATCTTCAGCCATTCCTGTGCTGCAACCGGATCAACGTCCGTTCCGAAGCCGAGAGTCATGGCGAGACTCAGGCCTTGCATGGCCTCGGCATCGCCGGCTTGTGCGGCACGTTGCAGCCATTCCGTGCTGGAGCGAGCTGAAAGTTCGACGCCATAACCGGAGGCATAGGCGCGTGAAAGTTCTTTCATCGCAGCGGTATCGCCGGCTTCTGCGGCTTTCCGCAGCCAGGAGGCGCCGATATCCGGTTGTGGAGCCACCCCTAGACCAAGTTGCAAGCTGCGGCCGTACTCGCGCATGGCAGGTGCAAGGCCGCCCTCCGCACTTTCCTTCAGAACCGCGATCGCCTCAGCTCCCTCGCCCCCGGGAATGGCAGCAAGGCGGGATAGATCGGTGGCCACGGTGCCGTCGCCGCTGCGCAAAGCCTTCGACAACCACTCGACCCCCATTTGCATGTTCCGCTCACCGAATTGCCCAGAGATATAGCCACGCCCCAGGTACCGCATTGCATCGGCCCGCCCGGCATCGGCGGCGAGCTTGATATGGGTGATAGCCGCCGCTCGATCGTCTATGGCGCCAACGCCATCGATCATGGCACGACCTATCATGAACGAAACGGCAGGATCCTTCATGCCATCCTGAAAGTTGCTGATGGCTTTCTCCATCCAATACCGTGCGCGCTCGACCCGCTGAGAGACAGGTGCTTTATGATAAGCCTGCGCAAGTTCGACCATATCCCGTGTTGCGCAGACTGGCAGCGCCTCGGCACGCGAAAGCCAAACTCTTACGTCCGCCTCTTCCTTCGCCGTTGAAGCAAGCGCGATGGCGGCACGAGTATTGCCGGCATCGGCAGCAACTCTCTTCCATTCCTGTGAGGTCCTCCCGGTCGAAGAAAGCAGATCGCTCGGAGCCTCGGAGAGTGCCAGCATGGCGGCAGTGTTTCCTGAGGTTGCAGCTGCCTTGAGCAGTTGCAGACCCCGCAGGACATCGGTTTTGTCCCCTCCTTTTCCGATTAGAAGGCGTCCGAGTTCCAGCTGAGCGCCCGGTTCACCGTCCTGCACGGCTTGATCGAGAAGCGTTCTTGCTGCACTGCTATCCCGATTTTCTTCCTCACCGCTCAGGATTCTCCGAGCCAGAAGGAGTTGTGCGCGGGACCGGCCGTCTCCTGGTGCAAGTGCCGCATCACGCCAGCGATCGGCAGCCTGAATATCCTGCTTTACACCCAAGCCGGAGCGAAAAGCATGAGCGAGCAGAACCATGCTCTCCCGATCGCCTCGCTCCGCTGCGCGAACGAGAGCTGCTGCATTCTTCTGAGCTGTCGTCTGGTCGACAGCACTCTGGGAGGCAACGGCAAGAATGCTGCGCACATGGCCCATTTCCGCTGCGCGGTCCAACCAAGCCCGGGCTTGCGAGGCATCGGGTGTGACGACCGCGCTGCAAGAGTATAGATCCGCGAGAACGCCCATGGCTTCAGGATGGTTGCGCGCAGCCGCTTCCTTAAGCAGCCGCAGTGAATCGTCCGGGCGTCCCTCCTGCGGATGGTTCAGCAGAAGTTTCGCCATCTCGGTCAGGGCTCCCAAATCGCCCCTGTCGGCAGCCTGACGGTAATAGGTCAGCGCTGGCCTGATATCGGACTGACCGTCCACGCCGAAGGCATAAAGCCGCGCAAGGCCGACAAGGATGCTCGTGCTGTGATTGGGAAGGCGGCTTGCTTTTACGAGAGCATCGGCAGCCTTCGGCAGATCCTGATGAGCCCCAAATTCTCCACGGTAATGTCGTGCAAGAAGCTTATAAGCCTCGGCATCGGCATTGAGACCGGCGCGCTCCAGCCATGTCACGGCCTTCGACACATCCTTGGGCGCTTTATCCCCCAGCATGAGGCGCTCGCCCAGCAAGGTCATGGCACGGGGCCTTCCGCCCTCTGCAGCCCGCTCGAGGTGGGAGATGAAGCGGTCCGGCGCAGCCTTGACGCGCTCCTGCAGATAAATCTCGGCGAGGGCCAGATCAGCGCTGGTATCGCCTTGGCGAGCAGCGGCTTCAAACCATTTGACGGCTTCCTGTACACCGCCTGGGACAAGACTGTCGTCGCTGAGGATGAGCCCGATGCGAGAGAGGGCGGAGCACCGCCCTTTGCCGAGTTCTCCGTGAAGGGATTGCAGGGCGAGGTTCACGAGATCGTTCGCTGCGGCTTGAGGTGTCGAGCCAAGGCGGCCGCTGCGCTGCAGCCTAGCCAGGCCGATCAGGCCGTCTACGTGACCTGCCGTAGACGCCGCACGAAGGAGGCGCTCCGCCTCCGCCAAACTGGCACCGCTGATCCGACCCTGCACGTGAAGCTCGGCCAGGAGAACAGACGCATCCATGTTCAGCATGGATGACGCTGTCGTGAGGTGTGCTGCAGCCCTCTCAGGGTTGACAGGCCCCGCTACGGGATCCAGCAGCAGCTTGCCGAGACGGAAGTGAGCGCGGCCGCGTCCTGACCATGCCCGGTCAGTCAAGTCCTCGAGCAGGCGTTTAGCCGTCACGGGGTCGCGGTTAAGAGTGGAGCTTCCCTCTGCATATGCGATGGCCGCGTCATACATCTCCTCAGGGTCGACGACCGGCTGGGACTTGTCCCACTTACTCCAATCCCGCGTCAGGAACGGCTTGGGAGCCGGGGAGCAAATTTTGCTGAAATCAAATGTTGGCGCCAGCGGCTGCGGCGGCGAAACTTGGGCTTCCGCGGAACCGGCGAGAACGATGAATGCGGTCAATACCGTGCCGGCAAGCGTCGCCAACGATTGCACCATGACGTTTCCTGCTTTCGTGCTGGCAGAACGGGTGAGAATCGTCATTGTTACGCTCCGTCCTGCCTGAACCTGTTCGGTGGTTCGCTGCCTCACAATCATTGTCACGTCATCAGCCTCTCACCCTGGCGTCGCTGCCGCGGCAGCGAGCTTCTGAAGAGCCTTGGCGGCTTGTGAGTGCCCGGCCTGAGCGGCCCTCTCGAACCACTCCCGCGCCGTTGCCTTGTCCTGCTCGGACGCTGCTTGCT
>JAJFBI010000221.1 GCA_020697385.1 Microvirga sp.
ACAACATGGCGACGACCTATATCGTCGGCCGCGTCGAGGCAGGCGAGTTCGGCCTCGCCATTGCCTATTCCACCGCGCTCATCCTCGTCATGCTGCTTGCCATTGTGGCGATTCAGCTCATGGTCGGCGAGCGGCGTCTTGGGCGCCGCAGCGCGAGCGTCGCCCCCACCCCCGTTGCCGTGCAGGCGATCCCATGAACAAGATGTCCTCCATCCATTCCCTCTCCCGCCCCGCCGCATCCAAGAAGCAGGCCGCTTCTGTAGAATTCCGCAACGTGACGAAGCGCTATGGCACCGTCACGGCCGTGGACAACGTCTCCTTCACCATCGCACCGGGCCAACTCGTCACCCTGCTCGGCCCTTCGGGCTGCGGCAAGACCACGACCCTGCGCATGATCGCCGGGCTGGAGATGGCAAGCGAGGGACAGATCCTGATCGGCGACCGGGACGTGACGAACCTGTCCGCCGCCGACCGGGACGTGAGCATGGTGTTCCAGTCCTATGCGCTCTTTCCGCATATGTCGGTTCTGGAGAACGTGGCTTATGGCCCGACCGTGCAGGGCGTCCCGAAGAAGGACGCCTATGCAATGGCGATGGAGAAGCTCGACATCATCGGCCTGAAGGGCCTCGAGAAGCGCGCACCATCGGAACTCTCCGGCGGACAGCAGCAGCGTGTGGCGGTAGCGCGGGCGCTCGTGCTGGAGCCGCAGGTGCTGCTCTTCGACGAGCCATTGTCGAATCTCGATGCCAAGCTGCGCCGCCGCGTGCGCGAAGACATCCGCGAGTTGCAGCAGAACCTCAATCTCACCGTAGCCTACGTGACGCACGATCAGGAGGAGGCGCTTGCGGTCTCCGACCACATCATCGTCATGTCGAATGCCCGAATCGCCCAGACCGGCACGCCGCACGAGCTCTACGAGGAGCCGGCGAACCTGTTCGTTGCCGACTTCATCGGCGATGCCAACATCATCACCGGGGATATTGCGAGCATTGCCGGACCGACGGCGCAGGTGAAGATCGGCAGCCTCAATCTCCAGCTTCCCCATCGCGGCGCCAGGCAGGGCCCCGTGAAGCTGGCCGCTCGGCCCGATGCCATTTTTCTCGATGAAGCTGTGCAGTCCGGAGCCTTGGCCGGCACGGTGCGCAAGACATCCTATCTCGGCACGCAGGTGGAATACGACGTGGAGAGCCCGATCGGGAACCTGTTCGTGGTCCAGTACGGCCGCAAGGAGGCAATTGCCCCCGGCACCCCGGTTTCGATCTCCTTCGCAACTCAGCGCGGCGTCGCCATCATCCCGGATGCCTAGGGCGTTCAGACAGCTCCTTCGTCAGGAATGTTGAGGATCGTTCCGCAGGCTTTGCAGTGTACTGCATCCCTGTCATGGCGCTGCAGGGCACAAACAGGACAAGGATAACGCACCTTGTTGGGCCTCAGCAGAACCTGCACGAGACGCAGGAAGAGCGTCACGCCGAAAATCATGATCACCACTGAGATCAGGTGGCCCAAAGTGCCTGTCAGCGTGATGTCGCCGAAGCCGGTGGTGGTGAGCGCCGCCATCGTGAAATAGAGCGCATCCACGTAGTTGTTGATCTTGTCATTGGCCCGATGCTGCGTCTCGTAGACGAAGCCCGTCATGATGAAAATGAAGACGCCGAGGTTGACGGACGCGATGATCAGTTCCTCATTCCGGCGAAAGAAGGTGCTGTCGGCGCGCAGGCGCACGAGAAGCTGATAGGTCCTTAGGAGCCGCACCGTCCGAAGGATGCGTACGAACCCGATCCCCTCACCGACGATGGGGGCCAGGAAGGACACGATAGCAGCCACATCCGCCAGGGTGGTCGGGTGCAGGAGGTCCCTCAGGGGACGCGGACTGATCGCCAACCGTGACGAGAAATCGGCCAGCACGATCAGCCCGATGATAACGTCGACAATCTGGATCAGGGAAGACTGAGGTAGGAAGGAGGAGACGACAATGAAGATGACGGTCGTGATGTCGAAGACGAGCAGGGCATAGCGGAAACGGTGGGCCTCCTGGCTTTCGCCCTCGTAAAGCGTCCTGAGTTTATCCCTCAGGTGCATCGGAAGACCTCTTTTTTAGGCGGGAAAGACCTGAAATCATGGGTGGGGTGACACTCGGAACAGTTTATCAACTTCGGAAATATCTATAGAGCAGGGTTACATTTCCAACGGGGTGCCTTCCGGAACGTAGAGCTTTAATCCTGCTGGCGTTCTGACCCATTCTAGAGACGACGTGATGCTCAAAGCCTTGATCTTCGATATGGACGGCACCCTGGTGCACAGCGACCCGGCCCACCTGGAAGCCTTTGCCCAGACCCTGGGCCCTCAGGGCATCGTGATCAGTGAGGACCTGTATCGCACGTCGATCATCGGCCACACCAACGAGTCGATCTTCGCCGCACTCCTCCCCCACCTGCCGGCCGAGGAGCATGAGGTTTATGCGGAGCGCAAGGAAGCCGCCTTCCGGCGTCTCGCGCTCGAGCTCAAGCCGTTGGAGGGCCTGCTCGAGCTGTTCGATTGGGCGGATGCCCGCGGCATCAGGCTTGCCTTGGTCACCAACGCCCCCCTGCTGAACGCAACCCACATCCTCGATATTCTCGGCATTACCGACCGATTCGAGATCAAGATCACCATCGATCAGGTCGAGCGCGGCAAGCCCGATCCGCTTCCCTACCTTACGGCCATCGAGCGGCTCGGCATCCGCGCCGAGGAGGCTATCGCCTTCGAGGACTCACCTTCGGGCATGAAGGCGGCCAAGGGGGCGGGCCTGTTCTCCTTCGGGGTCCTGACAGGATTGAGCGCAACGGAACTCATCAAGGTCGGCGCCGACAGGACGATCGATACCTTCCGCGACAGCGCGCTCTGGGAGATTCTCGAGCGCAGGATCGCAGCTTAACCCTCAAGCTGCATCGGGCTGCCGGTCAGGTTCGTCGCCTGCCGCATCGAAGCGCCGACGGGCGGCCAGAATCTCGTCGCGATTTTGGATCGCCCAGTCGCCCAAGGCCCGAACAGTCTTGATCAGGGAGCAACCCAGACCTGTGAGCTGGTAATCCACCCGCGGCGGAATGGTCGGATAAACGGTGCGCGTGACGAGCCCGTCGCGCTCCAGCCCGCGCAGGGTCAGGGTCAACATCCGCTGGGAGATCCCGTCCACGAGGCGGCGCAACTCGTTGAAACGCTTGGGTCCTTCTCCCAACTGCACCACCACCTGAACGCTCCATTTGTCGCCGACCCGGGACAGGATCTCCGTCACGGTCCGGCAATCGGTGGGCACATGGATGTGACTGGGTGACATGAAAGTGCCTCCTTGCGGAATGCTTCGGGAGTTACTTAATGAGCCTCGGTAACAAAAGGGAACTTAATTGTTCCCTCCCCTGAATGCAAATGAAGGACGCACCATGAGGCCCAAGCTTCACATCATCATCGCCAGCACGCGGCCCGGCCGTGTCGGCCCAGGCGTCGCCCAGTGGTTCAGCGAATACACCGCTGAGCATGGCAAGTTCGAGCCTGTGCTGGTGGACCTCGCAGAGTTCAACCTGCCGCTCTTCGACGAGCCAGAGCACCCGATGAAGCAGAACTACCACCATGCCCATACCAAGGCATGGGCCGAGAGCGTGTCCGCAGCCGACGCCTTCGTGTTCGTGACGCCCGAGTACAACTACGCTCCGCCGCCGGCACTGGTGAATGCGCTGAACTACCTGTCGCGCGAATGGAATTATGCCCCTGCCGGCTTCGTGAGCTATGGCGGCATCTCCGGCGGCCTGCGTTCGGTCCAGGTGGCCAAGCAGATCGTCACGACCCTGAAGATGATGCCGATCCCGGAAGGCGTGCCCATGCCGATGGTGTTCCAGAACCTGGACGAGGATGGCAAGCTTAAGCCCGTCGACATCTACAGGACGTCGGCCGCGACGATGCTCGACGAACTCTTCCGCTGGACGGAAGCTCTCAGGTCTCTGCGGGCCGATCGCAAGACCAGAATGAAAGCTGCTGCTTAAACCAGCAAGGCTCCATCAAAGCAAAGGCACCGCTGAGTTTGTCAGCGGTGCCTGTTTCGTTTGCCTTGCCTGCTGGATCAGACCCGTCCGGCGAGCGCGTCCTCGAAGAGCTTGCGAGCGCTCTCTTTGGTGATCGGCACCGGATTGCCGCCAGCGGTGGGATCGTTCGGCGCCATCTCGGACATCTCGTCGAAGCGAGCACTGTCGACCTTCAATCCCTCCAGCGTATGCGGCACGCCGAGATCCTTGCGCAGCTGCAGCACCCAGTCGAGGAAAGCCTGGAACGAGGGCTCGAGGCCGATATAGGCGGCAAGCCGCTCGATCCTCTCCTCGATGGCCTTGCGGTTATAGACCAGCACATAGGGCATGAAGACCGCGTTGGTGAGGCCGTGATGGGTGTCATAGAGCGCACCGGTCGGGTGAGACAGGGCGTGGATGGCGCCAAGCCCCTTCTGGAACGCCGTGGCGCCCATGGCGGCCGCCGACATCAGCTGCGCACGAGCCTCAATGTCTTTCCCGTCCTTATAGGCGCGCGGCAGATATTCCTTCACGAGGCGGATGCCTTCGACCGCAATGCCGTCGGCCAGAGGGTGATAGCCCGGCGCGCAATAAGCCTCGAGGCAATGCGCCAGCGCATCGAGACCCGTGCCGGCCGTGATGTGAGGCGGCATGCCGACCGTCAGTTCCGGATCGCAGATCACGATCTTCGGCATCATCAGCGGATGGAAGATCACCTTCTTGGTGTGCGTTGCTTCCTGCGTGATCACGCCGGCGCGGCCCACTTCCGAGCCTGTGCCTGCGGTGGTCGGCACGGCAATGATCGGCTGAATGCCGTTCGGGTCTGCGCGGGTCCACCAATCGCCGATATCCTCGAAGTCCCACATGGGGCGCGTCTGGCCCGCCATGAAGGCGATGACCTTGCCGGCATCGAGCGCCGAGCCGCCGCCGAATGCAACGACGCCGTCGTGCTTGCCAGCCTTCAGGGCCTCAAGACCCTTGTAGACATTCGTCTCGACCGGGTTCGGCTTGATGTCGGAGAAGATCGCCGCCTTGAGCCCTGCGGACAAAAGCTGATCGAGCGCCGCCTTCGTCATCGGTTGCGTGGCCAGGAACGGATCCGTGACGATGAGCGGTGCCTGCATGCCCACCGACTTGCAGGCATCAGTGAGTTCGGAGATGCGGCCTGCGCCGAAGCGGATGGCGGTGGGATAATTCCAGTTGGAGCGGGGTGACGTGGTCATGATGCTTTCAATCAGATCTTGCGGAGGTGGTAGGATTTCGGGCGGGTGAGCGACTCGTATGCTAAGCGCGACAGGCTCGCGCCGCGGCCCGTGTCCTTCACGCCCGTCCAGGCAAGCGCGGGATCGAGATAGTCGCAGCGGTTCATAAACACGGTGCCGGTCTCGAGCTTCTCGCCGATGGCCTCGGCCGCATCGACGTCGGAGGTCCAGATCGCAGCCGAGAGACCGTAGGGCGAGTCGTTCATGAGGCGGATCGCCTCCTCGTCGCCCTTCACTTTCATGATACCGACAGTGGGGCCGAAGCTCTCCTCGCGCATCACGCTCATGGAGTGATCCACGTTGGTGAGAACCTGCGGCGCAAGATAGGCGGTGTCGCCCGTATCCACGGCAAAACGCTTCATTTCGATATGCGCCTTCGCGCCCTTCGCCACCGCTTCAGCGTTCT
>JAJFBI010000222.1 GCA_020697385.1 Microvirga sp.
CAAGTGCCAGCTCGTAGGCGACGATCTCTTCGTCACCAACGTGAACCGCCTCTCGCAGGGCATCAAGCAGGGTGTGGCCAACTCGCTGCTGGTGAAGGTCAACCAGATCGGTTCTCTCACCGAGACCCTGGCGGCCGTCGACATGGCCCACCGCGCCGGCTACACCGCCGTGATGTCCCACCGCTCGGGCGAGACGGAGGATTCCACCATTGCGGATCTCGCAGTGGCCACGAATTGCGGACAGATCAAGACCGGCTCGCTCGCGCGCTCCGACAGACTGGCGAAGTACAACCAACTCATCCGCATCGAGGAGGAACTGGGCTCGCAGGCACAGTATGCAGGACGTGCCGCGCTGAAGGCTCTGGCCTGATTTCGTTCCATAACGGTAAGTCGGGGAAGCCGCCTTAAGGCGGCTTTTTCTTTGGCGCTTTCGCTCACTTTGTGGGGCGTGTAGCGGCCAAGTGGGGTGTGAGCGCCAACCTGTAAAGGTGAGCCGCAGGTTCACCTCTCCATGAGGGAGAGGTCGGACTGTTAGGTCCGGGTGAGGGGTTGCGCCTTTTTCGGAAATCGCTCTCCCCCTCAACCTCGCTGCGCTCGACCTCTCCCCGCCGGGGAGAGGTGTCCCGTGGCAGTAGCCTTTCCGTGTCCTGGATCAGAAAAGCATGTTTGGCTTTGCGACTTCAGCCTCTCGGCGCAGGCAAGGTAAGTTAGACAATACACCTGGTTCTAACGCCTCCTTAACCATGCTGATGTAAGACTCGACCGCATGGTGATCCGCAGACGCGCACGACGATTCCTGATCCCGCTGGTGCTTTATAGCATTTCGGCGGCTGTCGCCGGCTACTTCGTGCACCATGCTCATAGCGGGGCACGCGGCATCGAGGCCCGGCAAAAATATGAAGCTCAGGTGGCTGAACTTTCCGATGAGTTGACGGGTTTGAAGACTCAGCGCTCCGACTGGGAGCGCCGCATCGCCTTGTTGCGGAGCGATCAGATCGACCGGGATCTGCTCGAGGAAAGAGCACGCGTAATGTTAGGACGTGTGCACAAGAACGACCTTGTCATCATCACAGGCCCCTAATTAAGCATAGCCCGAAAGTTCTGCTTAACTGAATTCAAGTTAACTGATAATTCGTTAGCATTTATAGTCACTTGCGCATTTCATTGTGCAGCGCAAAACGGCTTTTAGCCCACTCGATTTCCCGTGTCGTCTGCGCTACAACTTTCGTCGAGGAAACCCTTCGGAGGACCCGATGGCTGTTGCTGCCCGCAAGGCGGGCCGTGCTGGTGCAGGCGCGGCTAACAAGACCACTTCCACAAAAGGCTCCACACGCGGAGCTGCTCCCAATTCCCCACAATTCGACAAGAACCAGGACCTGTCCGCCTATAACGAGATGCTTCTGATCCGGCGCTTCGAGGAGAAGTCCGGCCAGATGTACGGCATGGGCCTGATCGGCGGTTTCTGCCACCTCTATATCGGCCAGGAGGCCGTCGTCGTCGGCATGCAGATGGCGACGAAAGAGGGCGACCAGGTGATCACAGGCTACCGTGATCACGGTCACATGCTTGCCTGCGGCATGGACGCGAAAGGCGTCATGGCCGAATTGACCGGGCGCCGCGGTGGCCTGTCGAAAGGCAAGGGCGGCTCCATGCACATGTTCTCCAAGGAGAAGCATTTCTATGGCGGCCACGGCATCGTCGGCGCTCAGGTGTCGCTCGGCACCGGCATCGCGTTCGCCAATCACTACCGCGAGAACGGCAATGTCTGCCTGACCTATTTCGGTGACGGTGCGGCCAACCAGGGCCAGGTCTACGAAAGCTTCAACATGGCGCAGCTCTGGAAGCTGCCCGTGGTCTACGTGATCGAGAACAACCGCTACGCCATGGGCACCTCGGTGAGCCGCGCCTCGGCGCAGACCGATTTCTCCAAGCGCGGTGTGTCCTTCGGCATTCCGGGTGAGCAGGTGGACGGCATGGACATCCGTGCGGTCTATGCCGCCGGCCAGCGCGCCATCGAGCACGCCCGCTCCGGCAAGGGTCCTTACATCCTCGAGATGCAGACCTACCGCTATCGCGGCCATTCCATGTCCGATCCGGCCAAGTACCGCACGAAGGACGAAGTGGCCCGCATGCGCGAGGAGCACGACCCGATCGAGCAGGTGCGCCGCCGTCTGCTGGAGAGCTGGAAGCTGTCGGAAGACGAGCTGAAGGCCATCGACAGCAGGGTGCGCGAGATCGTCAACGAGGCGGCCGAGTTCGCCACGCACGATCCGGAGCCCGATCCATCCGAGCTCTACACGGATATCCTTCTCTAAGCGGCGCGCTCGCGCTGCTTCCCCCTGAATCTCGCCGCTGCGACAATCAAAACAGGTCTTTTAATGGCGATCGATATTCTCATGCCTGCCCTCTCGCCCACCATGGAGCAGGGCAAACTGGCCAAGTGGCTGAAAAAAGAGGGCGATCAGGTCAAGCCCGGCGACGTGCTGGCCGAGATCGAGACCGACAAGGCGACCATGGAGGTCGAGGCGATCGACGAAGGCGTCCTCGCCAAGATCCTCGTGTCCGACGGCACCGACAACGTGGCCGTGAACACCCCCATCGCGATCCTCGCCGGCGAGGGCGAGGACGTGTCCGCGGCCTCCTCGGCGAAGGCGCCGACCGTTCCGGCACCGGAAACCCAGTCGGCACCGACGCCCGACATGCAGGCGGAAGGAATGGCCGACCGACCGGCCCCCGTCGAGCTTCCCGGACAGGCGGGCCTTTCAACCCCGGCGGCACCGTCGGTGATCTCGAGCCGCGCCAGCTACGACGCCATGGCGGAAATCCCCGAGGGCACTGAACTCGTCAACATGACCGTCCGCGAAGCTCTTCGCGACGCCATGGCCGAGGAAATGCGCAAGGATCAGAACGTTCTTGTCATGGGCGAGGAGGTGGCCGAGTACCAGGGCGCCTACAAGGTCACTCAGGGCCTGCTTCAGGAGTTCGGCGCCAAGCGCGTGATCGACACGCCCATCACCGAACACGGCTTTGCCGGCGTCGGCGTTGGCGCGGCCTTCACGGGCCTGCGTCCCATCGTCGAGTTCATGACCTTCAACTTCGCCATGCAGGCGATTGACCAGATCATCAACTCGGCGGCCAAGACCCTCTACATGTCCGGCGGCCAGCTCGGGGCTCCCATCGTGTTCCGCGGCCCCAACGGCGCTGCGGCCCGCGTCGGTGCCCAGCACAGCCACGACTATGCAGCCTGGTACTCGAACGTCCCGGGCCTCAAGGTTATCGCGCCCTACACGGCGGCCGACGCGAAGGGGCTCCTCAAGAGCGCCATCCGCGATCCGAACCCGATCGTGTTCCTGGAGAACGAGATCCTCTACGGTCAGTCCTTCCCGGTGCCGAAGCTCGACGACTTCACGGTGCCGATCGGCAAGGCGCGCATCCATCGCGAGGGCAAGGACGTGACTATCGTGTCCTTCTCCATCGGCATGACCTACGCGCTCAAGGCCGCCCAGGAGCTGGAGAAGGAAGGCATCGACGCGGAGGTCATCGACCTGCGCACGATCCGCCCGATGGATACCGACACCATCGTGGCCTCGGTCATGAAGACCGGCCGCTGCATCACGGTGGAAGAGGGCTTCCCGCAATCGGGCGTCGGCGCCGAAATCGCCATGCGCGTCATGGAAAACGCGTTCGACTATCTCGATGCTCCCGTGATCCGCATCACCGGCAAGGATGTACCCATGCCGTATGCGGCCAACCTCGAGAAGCTCGCGCTGCCGAACGTGGCCGAAGTGGTACAGGCGGCGAAGGCCGTTTGCTACAGGTGACCTCATGACAGAACGGAAATTCGAAGCCCTCAACGTTCCGCCTGACGTGCTCGAAAAGGGTGGCGTCGAGATCTTGAGGGCTTCGGTGGTCGATGGCGAGGTGAGCATCGCGCTGCGCCGCGCCTTCGACGATCCGTTCACCTGGGGCGTGCTCCTGGTGGACCTCGCCCGTCACGCTGCGCGCGTCTATGCCATGGAAACGGAGTTCTCCGAGGAGGAGGCTCTGGCCGAGATCGCCGCCGGCATTCAGGCCGAGCTAGACGATCCGAGCGATCCCGGCTCGACGCAGGCTATCAACTGAATCTCAGATCAGGTCAGGATCTAAAACGCCATGCCCATCAATATCCTGATGCCCGCCCTTTCTCCCACGATGGAAAAGGGCAACCTTGCCAAGTGGCTGAAGAAGGAAGGCGACACGGTGAAGTCCGGCGACGTCATCGCCGAGATTGAGACCGACAAGGCCACCATGGAAGTGGAGGCGGTGGATGAAGGCATCCTCGCCAAGATCGTGGTGCCCGAAGGAACAGCCGACGTTCCCGTCAACGAGCTCATCGCTTTGATCGCCGCCGAGGGCGAAGATCCGAAGAGCGTCACGGCTCCGGCGTCCGGCGGCGGTGCCGCAGCGCCTGCGCCCAAAGCTGAAGCCGCTCCGGCTCCTGCTGCTCCGGCATCAGCGCCCCAGCCGCAGGCCAACACCGTTCAGGGCGACCCGAACGCTCACATGTCCTACGCCCGCGTCGATCAGGCTCCTCAGGGGCCTGCAACGGCAGCAAAGCCCAATGGGGCAGGGCAGGCGCAGGCTTCCGGCAACCGCGTCTTCGCTTCGCCGCTTGCCAAGCGCATTGCACGCGAGGCTGGTGTCGACATCGCGTCGATCCAGGGTTCTGGCCCTCATGGCCGTGTGGTCGAGAAGGATGTGCGCGCAGCGCTCCAGGGTGGCGGAACGAAGCCGGCACCTGCTCCGGCTGCTGGATCTCCGGCTCCTGCACCGGCGGCGAAGCCCGCCGCTCCTCAGTTGGCCCAGAGCATGGGCGCCGATCAGGTCAAAGCCATGTTCGAGGCTGGCACCTACGAGGAGGTGCCCCTCGACGGCATGCGCAAGACCATCGCGAAACGCCTCGTCGAGTCGAAGCAGACGGTGCCGCACTTCTACCTGTCGCTCGACTGTGAGCTCGATGCGCTCATGGCCCTGCGCGAGCAGATCAACGCAGCCGCCGGCAAGGACAAGGACGGCAAGCCCGCCTACAAGCTCTCGGTGAACGATTTCGTGATCAAGGCGCTCGCCATCGCGCTCCAGCGCGTGCCTGCTGCGAACTCGGTCTGGGCCGAGGACCGCATCCTGAAGATGAAGCACTCGGATGTGGGCGTGGCGGTTGCCATCGAAGGCGGCCTGTTCACGCCGGTCGTGCGCAAGGCCGAACAGAAGACGCTCACAGCGATCTCGGCCGAGGTGAAGGACATGGCAGGCCGCGCCCGCACGCGCCGTCTGAAGCCCGAGGAATACCAGGGCGGCTCCACGGCGGTGTCCAACCTCGGCATGTTCGGCATCAAGAACTTCCAGGCCGTCATCAACCCGCCCCAGGGAACGATTCTTGCGGTCGGCGCAGGCGAGAACCGGGTCGTAGTGAAAAACGGCGCTCCCGCCGTCGTCCAGGCCATGACCGTGACGCTCTCCTGCGACCACCGCGTGGTCGACGGGGCGCTCGGCGCGGAATTGCTCGCGGCCTTCAAGCAGCTCATCGAGAGCCCGATGGGGATGCTGGTTTAACCATTCGTCATGGCCGGCCTCGTGCCGGCCATCCACGTCTTTCAACGGCCCGCTCCACGAAGACGTGGATGCCCGGGCCAAGCCCGGGCATGACGGGGGATT
>JAJFBI010000223.1 GCA_020697385.1 Microvirga sp.
TGACGAAGCCATCATCGCCAAAGGGCTCACTCCCGGCGAGCGCGTTGTGGTCGAAGGTCACGCACGGCTGCGGGACGGCAGTTCGATAGCCGAGGCGAGGGTGGCTCCCAAACCAATGGCGCAGAGTTCCCGCACGGCGGACGCCGGACCCGTGCGCCGATGAATGCTTCGGCTCCCTTCATCAGACGGCCCGTTGCCACACTCCTGCTGACCGCAGCCCTGATGCTCGCCGGCCTTGTGGCCTATAGGCATCTTCCTGTCGCCGCCCTGCCCCGCATCGATATTCCCACCATTTCCGTCTCGACCGCGCTGCCCGGCGCGAGTCCTGAGATCATGGCGGCCACCGTCTCGACGCCATTGATCAAGGAGTTCTCGGCCATCCCGTCCATTCGGGAGATCAGCGCGACTAACGTTCCTGGCGCATCCTCGATCACTCTGGAGTTTGCCCTGGAGCGGGACATCGATATGGCGGCGACTGATGTCCAGGCCGCCATCCTGCGTGCGAAGCCGCAGCTGCCCGTTGAGATGGCCAGCCCGCCTGTCTACCGCAAGCTCAACCCGGCTGACGCCCCGGTCGTGCTGATCGCCCTGAGAAGCGATACATATCCTCTCTGGCGGCTCGATGCATTCGTCCGCTCCGTGATATCACCGCGCCTGTCGGCTATCGACGGTGTCGCTCAGGTCACGATCTCAGGCAGCCAGAAATTTGCGGTTCGTATCCAATTTGATCCGCTGACTCTGGCGGCGCGCGGCATCGGCTTGGACGAGGTGGAGCGTGCCATCCGTGCTGCGAACGCTCAAACGCCTGTTGGCTCCTTTACCAGATCGGACCAGCGGTTCACCATTGAGGTCTCGACGCAGCTCGGTGATGCGCAAGCCTTGCGCGATCTCATCATCGCGAACCGCAATGGGCGACCGCTTCGTCTTGGAGATGTTGCCAAGGTGATCGACTCCGTTGAGGACGATCAGCGCGCCAGCAGACATAATGGCTCACCCGCGCTGGTCTTGACGGTGCAGCGCCAGCCCGATGCTAGCACGATCGACGTGGTTAACCAGGTTAGGGCGGCCCTGCCTCGTATCCAGGAGGAGCTGGGGCCTGGCGTATCCCTCACCACGATGAATGATCGTTCGGTCTCGATCCGCACGGCCATCGAGGATGTCACCTTCACCTTGGTGCTCACCATCGGCCTTGTCTGTGCGGTCCTTTATCTCGGCACAGGCCGTCTCGCCACGACTCTGATCTCGAGTGTCACCATTCCGGTCTCGATTGTGGCCACCTTCGCGGCAATGTACGCCCTCGGGTTGTCCTTGGATAATATCACCCTGCTGGCCCTGACCCTCTCGGTCGGTCTCGTGGTCGATGACGCCATCGTGGTGACCGACAACATCGTGCGTCATATCGAGGCCGGAGCCTCGCCCCACGGAGCAGCCCTGAAGGGAGCGAAGGAGGTTTTCTTCACGGTCGTATCGATCACCGCGTCGCTCATCGCGGCATTTATCCCGCTGCTGCTGATGGACGGAGTGGTCGGACGCATCCTCAGCCCGTTCGCCATCACGGTCTCGGTCTCGCTGGCGATCTCCGCTATGGTCTCCTTGAGCCTTACGCCTATGCTCGCGGCCCGCCTGCCCAGTGCCAGGCGGCAGGAAGCCGGCCGCCACAACCTCGCGGATCGCGCGATGTCAGGGCTGACACGCTGCTATGGCGTATGCCTCGAGTTGAGCCTTAGGTGTCGCCCTCTGATACTGATCCTGTTCCTCATCAGCCTCGTCGCCTCCGGCTGGCTGTTCCGAACCATTCCAAAGGGTTTCCTGCCGCAGGAAGATATCGGCCAAATCACGGTCTCGACCCGCGCGCGCCAGGATGTATCCTTCGCGGCCATGGTCGAGTTGCAGCGTCAGGTCGAGCAGGTGCTGCGCGCCTCCCCGCATGTGGCCGAGGTAGTCTCAGACATCGGCGCGACAGGTACAACCGGCCTCAACGAGGGACGGTTGTTCCTGGAGCTGAAAGCCAAGGCCGAGCGGCCGCCGCTTGCGCAGATCCTTCAGGATCTGCGCCGGGACTTGGATCAATTGCCCGGCATCGAGAGCCTTGTCGCAACGGC
Source organism: Microvirga sp. (assembly GCA_020697385.1). Classification (GTDB taxonomy): domain Bacteria; phylum Pseudomonadota; class Alphaproteobacteria; order Rhizobiales; family Beijerinckiaceae; genus Microvirga. The sequence continues at coordinate 2,103 of JAJFBI010000223.1, forward strand.
CCAGAATGCCCGGATGGGAAGCCAGTCCGGCCGGGGCGCGTACCAGCTTACGATGCAGGCCCAGACCCTTGACGAACTGCAGCACTGGTCGGCGCGGCTGGCTCGCAGGATGAGCCAGGATGCCACGTTCATCAGTGTCAGGGCCGATGCGCAGGAGACGGCCCTGCAGGCTACGATTCGCGTCGACCAAGACAAGGCCCGCCAGCTTGGGATCACGTCCGAGCAGATCCGTTCGAACCTGTACACCGGATTCGCCAACCGGCAAGCGGCGGCGATTCATGGCAGCGCGGACAGCTATCAGGTTCTGATCGAGTTCGATCCTCGCTTCGCGCAAACCATTGACCCGCTCGACCTCGTGACCATCCGATCGGCAAGCGGCACGCTGGTCCCGCTCTCGTCTTTCGCTTCGATGGAGCGAACGGCAGGCCCACGCTCCGTCACCCAGCTGGGACAGCGGCCAGTCGTGACGATCTCCTTCGATACGCCAGTGGGAATTGCGCTTGGTGAAGCCTTAAATCGGGTCAATGCTTTGAAGTTTGAGGAAGGCGTCCCTGCGACTGTGACAACCGGCTTTGCCGGAACGGCTCGCGTCTTCCAGGATATGGTGCGCAATCAGCCGTTGCTGCTCGCAGCAGCAATCCTAATAATCTACATCGTCCTGGGCATGCTGTACGAGAGCATTGTCCATCCAATCACAATCCTAGCGGGCCTGCCGGCGGCCGCCATTGGAGCGGTAGCCGGCCTCCATCTCTACCAGATGGAGTTGAGCATCATGGGGCTAATCGGCATCCTGTTGCTGTTCGGGATCGTGAAGAAGAACGCCATTATGATGGTCGACCTGGCGATCGTCCGTCAGCGCGAAGGTCTCTCGCCGTCAGCCGCGATCCGGGAGGCCTGCCTGATCCGCTTTCGTCCGATCATGATGACCACTGCGGTGGCTTTGGCCGGCGCTGTTCCGATTGCCCTTGGCCAGGGCGCCGGCTCCGAGTTTCGCCAGCCGCTTGGAATTGCAGTGATTGGTGGTCTGATCGGCTCGCAGTTGCTCACCCTCTTCATTACGCCTGTCTTGTATCTCTACTTGGACAGACTCTCCGAGGTCGGGCGGCGATTATTCCGAATCAGCAAACGACAGCCTGCATAGCGCAGTTTGAGGCCTTTATCGCCTCAACCGAGGAACCGCCCGGCTCTTGCTATGGATGACCGAGCCTTTAGGATGGCTCCAAGCGCCGCTCACAGGCGCAGGGAACGCTCAATTCTCATGCCCGTATCACCGAATGCTCCAGCCGTTTCGCTCCGCAGCGTGGCCATCACCTTCGGGTCGAAGGTGGGCGGCTACACGGCCGTCCAGCACATTGACCTCACAGCATCCCCAGGGGAATTTATCGCTATCGTGGGGCCGACCGGTTGCGGTAAATCCACCCTGCTCAACGCATCCGCGGGACTGCTTAAGCCATCCGACGGCGAGGTCGAGATCTTCGGTGCGCCTCTGCATGGCCTCAACGGCCGTGCGGGCTATCTCTTTCAGCAGGACGCTTTGATGCCCTGGAAGACAGCCCTTCAGAACGTGGCCGTCGCCTTGGAGCCCAAGGGCGTTTCCCGTAAGGAGGCGGAGGCTAAGGCCCGGGATTGGCTGCGACGGGTCGGGCTCGCCGCCTTCGTGGACCGCTATCCACATATGCTTTCGGGCGGCCAACGAAAGCGGGTCGCCCTCGCACAGATGCTGATCCGCGATCCCGAAATCCTTCTGATGGACGAGCCTTTCGGCCCACTGGATGCGCAGACCCGGCAAATCATGGGCAACCTGCTGCTGGACCTCTGGGCAGCCAATCGCAAGGCCGTTCTCTTCGTCACACACGACCTCGAGGAGGCGATTGCCCTCGCCGACAGGGTGGTGGTGATGTCGGCCGGCCCTGCGGCCGGCATCATCGGAGAGTTTCCCGTGCCGCTGTCACGCCCACGCGACATCGCGGAGGTGCGGCTCGAACCCGCCTTCCATCACATTCACAAGGAGATCTGGACGAGCCTTCGCACCGAGGTGCAGAAGGCCTATGCCCAGGGAGAGGGAGCCTCCTGATGAATCGCTTGAAGCTCATCCTGCTCCAGGTTGCCGTAGGCCTCGGATTCCTGTTGCTCTGGCATGTCTTGACCGCCTACCCAATTCTCGCCCCGACAAGGCAGACCCAGTTCTTCTTCTCGACTCCACTCGACGTCCTGACGAGGGTCTGGAAGGAGTTCGCTTCCGGCGAGATATGGCGGCATCTCTGGATCACGCTTGTGGAGACCATCCTGGCTTTCGCCTTCGGAGCCGGTGGCGGGATCCTGTTCGGTTTTCTGTTTGCCCGCCGCGAACTGCTTGCTGCCGTGTTTGACCCCTATATCAAAGCGGCGAACGCGCTACCGCGGGTGGTGCTCGCGCCGATCTTTGCGCTTTGGTTTGGCCTTGGGATCTGGTCGAAGGTGGCCCTCGGCTTCACGCTGGTCTTCTTTATCGTCTTCTTCAACGTGTATCAGGGCGTGCGCGAGGTGAGCCCGGTCGTGCTGGCAAACGCCAGGATGCTTGGGATGAACGAACGTCAGCTGCTGCGGCACGTCTATTGGCCGTCGGCGCTGACATGGATGTTCTCGTCCCTGCACACCTCTGTGGGGTTCGCCCTTGTCGGCGCGGTCGTGGGGGAGTATCTCGGCTCCTCCGCGGGGCTCGGCTACAAGATCCATGAGGCTGAGAGCGTGTTCGATGTCACCGGAGTCTTTGCCGGCATGGTGATCCTGTCGATCTTCGTCATTCTCATCGACTTCGTGGTGACTCTTATCGAGAGGCGCCTCCTGGTCTGGCGCCCTGCCCCATCGACAAATGGGCAAGGTTAGGCAATCCTTCCCGTCCACAATCTGCATCAAAGCAGGGAGAACGAGGATGGAACGCCGTACATTTCTCATTGGGACGGGCGCCGTTGCTCTGTCTACTGGACTCAGCCGTAGCGCTCTCGCGCAGACGAAGCCGGAAAAGAGCAAGGTCACTCTGGGTGTGGGTGGCAAGCCGCTACTCTATTACCTTCCGCTGACCATTGCTGAACGGAAGGGGTTCTTCAAGGACGAAGGGCTTGAGGTGGAGATCAACGATTTTGGCGGCGGCGCCAAGTCGCTCCAGGCCCTGATCGGCGGCTCCGTCGACATCGTCACGGGAGCTTATGAACATACCATTCGCATGCAAGCCAAAGGTCAGGATGTTCGCGCCATCACCGAACTAGGGCGCTTTCCAGCCATCGTGATCGCGGCGAAGAAAGACAAAGCCGGGCAGATCAAATCCGCGGCCGATTTCAAGGGGCTCAAGATTGGCGTGACAGCCCCAGGATCCTCCACCGCGCTCACGGCTCAATACGCCATGGTGAAAGCGGGACTGAAGCCTACCGATGCCGCCTTCATCGGCGTCGGATCCGGTGCGAGCGCTGTTGCCGCTATGCAGAAGGGTGAGATCGACGTGATCTCACATCTCGATCCAGTCATTTCCAAGCTTGAGTCGGAAGGGGACATCACAATCCTGATCGATACGCGCACAGAGGCTGGAACGCGGGCGCTCT
>JAJFBI010000772.1 GCA_020697385.1 Microvirga sp.
GACCTCACGCTCGATCAATGCGCCGTTCGGAATGCGTCCGGCCGTGGCTACGCCGGAGGTCAGAGTCTCGGCCTGCCCTTGCGCGGAGAACCCGGACACCGCGATGGCGCCCTGGGCAACCGCGTAGACCTGGCCGTCGCCACCCTGCAGGGCGGTCAGCATGAGGGTTCCGCCTTTCAGCGAGGTCGCGTCACCCATGGATGTGACGGTCACGTCGATGCGCGAACCGGTGCCGACGAAGGGCGGCAGGTCGGCCGTGATGATGACGGCTGCGACGTTGCGGGTGCGCAGGTTGATGTCGCGAACATTCACGCCCATGCGGTCGAGCATGGATTGCAGGGACTGCTCGGTGAACTGGGAGTTGCGGAGGGTGTCGCCGGTTCCCTGCAGGCCCATGACGAGGCCATAGCCGATCAGCTGGTTGTCCCTGACGCCCTGAACCGACCTGCGAACAGGGCGGCGAACAGGAAGAGAATAACGCGGAGCATCAATAGACTCCAATCCGGACCCGGCCATCGGCCTGAACCCGTCCGGTGATGACCCGACCGCTGTCGACATTCTTGACCTGGATCGTCTCGCCCATGGTGCCGGATTGCAGAGGAACGCCGACTCCCATGATCGAGAGCCCGCCTTCCTCGAAGACGATCTGAGCCTGGACGCCACGGGTGACAAGCTTGGGGTCGTCCACCGCGTTCATCGGGATCGGCTCGCCTGGGAGCAGTGTCCGGCGCGCCATCTTTCCAGCCAGGACGCGGGGCGACTCCACGACGGCTGTGCGGTAGCGGTAGTTCTCCGGGAAAGCCCTGTCCTTGAGCATCGACTCCTGGATCGTATCGCCCGCATAGATGGTCACGGCTGGAACCGGCAGGATACGCTCCTCGGCCATCGCAACATGCAGCATTCCGATGCTTAGCATGGTTGCGGCGAGAGTGAGCTTGACGACGTGCTTCATGATGGGATCACTCGGATGCCGCTCTTAGCGGATGCCCTTTGAGACGGTTCCGGCCATGTCGTCCGCGGCCTGGATGACCTTGGAGTTCATCTCGAAAGCGCGCTGAGCCGAGATCAGATTCGTGATTTCCTTGATCGGATCCACGTTCGAGGCTTCGAGGTATCCCTGATGGATCTTGCCGTACCCAGGATCGGACGGAATGCCCACGGCCGGAGCGCCCGAGGCCAGCGTCTCGCGGTAATAGTTTCCGCCGAGAGGCTCCAGGCCTGCATCGTTGGCGAAGTTCGCAAGCGTCAACTGACCCAGGTTTTGAGGTTGAGCGTCCCCGGCGACTTTCGCGAAGATCTCGCCTGACTCGTTGATCGTCACGTCGAGGGTGTTCGGCGGAACGAGGATGGGCGGATTGAGGGTGTAGCCGTCGAGGGTGACGAGTTGCCCATCGCCGTTCTTGTTGAACGACCCTGCACGAGTATAGACGATCTCGCCGCTCGGTGCGTTCACCTGAAACCAGCCGCGCCCGTTGAGGGCGAGGTCGAACTGGTTCGAGGTGTTTGTCAGGGAGCCCTGCCGATGAAGGTTGCGAATGGCCGCTGTCTTTACGCCCAGGCCCAGCATGGCTCCTTCTGGCACCGGGCTGGAGCCAGCCTGGTTCGGAATCGCCTGAGAGCGCTCGGTCTGATAGAGAAGATCCGTGAACTCCGCCCGTGCTGCCTTGAAGGCGGTCGTGTTGACGTTCGAGATGTTGTTGGCAATCACCTCGACATTCAGCTGCTGTGCATTCATACCCGTGGCAGCAATCGCAAGCGCTCTCATTGTCTTATCCTCTTAGATCGCCATCCGTGCGATTTCCTGATAGGCCGCGACCACCTTGTCGCGGATGGCAATCGCGGTCTGAAGTGTCTGTTCGGCAGACATCACTGCCTCGACCTCCTGCTGCACCGAGGCTTTGCCCTGGATGCCGGCAATCGATGCAGCCTCGCCCGCCTTCATCGTGTCGACGGCTGACGTGGCCACTTGAGCCATCATGTCGCTGAAGCTCACCTGCGAGGCGCCGGCGACGGCTCCGAGATGGAGGATACGGCACTGATCATATCAGCCTCTCATGAGATCAATTGTTGCGGAGATCATGGCTCTCGCCTGCTTCATCATCTGCAGATTGGCCTGATAGGAACGATTGGCCTCGCGCATATCGGCCATCTCGATCAGCATGTTCACGTTCGGCTTCTTGACCATGCCGTTCTCGTCGGCAGCCGGATTGCCTGGGTCGTACTCGACGGGGTACGGAGCCTCGTCCTGGCCGACATCCTTCACCGACACCGAAGCGGCGCCCAATGCCCGATCGAGTTCGGAGCGGAAGGTAATTGTTTTGCGCGAGTAGGGGTCAGAACCCGGAGTCCGCCCGGTCGAGTTCGCGTTGGCGATGTTTTCGGACACCACACGCAGGCGCGCAGACTGCGCCTCGAGTCCGGCACTGGAGAGCTTGCCGGAAGCAATCAAAGGATCGATCATTATGAGGTCCTCACACTGGTCAGCAGCATTCTGTGAAATGACTTGACGATGGTCGTGTTCAGGGTGTGCTGACGATTGACCTCGCCTGCCTTGATGAGCTCCTGCTCAAGGCTCACGGAGTTCTTCGAATAGACGGTGTCCCAGCTCTCGGATTTCTTCACCTTCGTGGCCTCGGCATGCGAGGTGGGGATTCCGATATGGCCGTTGTTCGTGGCGGCCATGACCAGCTTCGTTTTATCCAGAACATCCGCAAAAGGCTCAACGTCCCGGGCGCGATAGCCGGGAGTATTGGCGTTGGCGACATTGCCGGAAATGGTCGTCTGGCGGGTCGCAAGCCACTGAGCCTGTCGCGATGCCAAATCGAACAGATAGACAGGTGCCGTCACAGGAATCTCCGAGCAAACATGGTAAAGAGGGATTTAAGCTCCCAACCTTGCACGAGGCTGACTTGGCCAGTGCCGATGCTGTCGCCTCGAGTGGGTGCGCATCGGCTGAACTAGGTCTTCGGACATCCACACTGGGTTCCCATTATGACCCATCGATTCGCTACGACTTTCCCGCAACTATATTTCATAATGACTGAAGTGGAATTCATTTGCAGCGCTTTTGAGCGCTACCATGTCGCAACCGAATCAGTTGCTTTTCAGCCAGCTATCCTCATGAAAGGCTCAGCGTCGAAGCGCTACCCGATAGAGCAAGAGCCTATCGGGGTTGCTGATTTGCGCGGTCAATTGCCAATACGTTAAAAACCTGCAAGCAACGCAGCTCTTGGGTTGGGGGCTATGACTCATACTTCTGCGTTAAAGGATCTTGCCGGCGGACTAGTGGGTTACACCGGTCCTCATCCGACGCACGTTTTCAATGCTGTCACCGATTTTGCCCTAATCACGCTTAATGAAATAGGAAATATTATATCGTGGAATTCCGGTGCGGAGCGCATTTATGGCTGGCGCTCGGAAGAGATCCTCAACCGTCACTTCTCGCTGCTTTACTCTTCCGATGCTCAGCTTCGCGGAAAGCCGAGCCGGGATCTCAATGCAGCGGCAGCTTCAGGACACTGTGCCG
>JAJFBI010000224.1 GCA_020697385.1 Microvirga sp.
CCGGTTCGGCAAGCGAGGAGCCGCCGACAAACGCCTCAATGATGCCGGCCTCAACCAGATAAGTGCCGTCGTCGAGATGGAAGCCGAGCGACTCCACGGGCACCTGCAAGGTCACGCGCCTCGTCTCGCCTGGCTTGAGCGCAATCTTCTCGAAGGCCTTCAGCTCGCGCAGAGGGCGGCTGCGGCTCGCCACCGGGTCACGGGTGTAGAGCTGCACGACCTCCTGGCCTTCTCGCGCGCCGCTGTTCTTCACGCTCACCGAGACCTCCAGCACCCCGCCCTGGGCGAGCTGCTTTTGCGCCATCGCGGCATCGGAATAGGAAAACTGCGTATAGCTCAGGCCCCAGCCGAACGGGTAGAGCGGCGAGATCGCCTCGTCGATGTACTGCAGGGTGAAGCGGTTCTCCGGCTTTGTCGGTCGGCCGGTGGGCAGGCGATTGTAGTAGAGCGGCAGCTGTCCTGTCGCCCGCGGCCAGGTGAGCGGCAGCTTGCCGCTCGGGCTCACATCGCCGAACAGCACGTCGGCCACGGCCGGGCCTGCTTCCGTACCGGGGTACCAGGCCATCAGGATTGCGGGGATGCGATCGGCCACCGTTCCGAGCACCTGCGGGCGTCCCCCTAAGAGCACCAGCGCTACCGGCTTGCCGGTTTTCGAAAGCTCGTCCAGAACCTCGATCTGCTTCCCGTTGAGCTCGAGGTGAGCGCGGGAGGCAGCCTCACCCGAAAGCTCCTGCGGCTCGCCGAAGACCGCGATCACGAAATCGGATTGCTTCGCAGCGTCGAGGGCGGCCTGAAGCCCGCTGGTGTCGCGGCAGAAGAGATCGCAGGCCGGGGCATGGCGCACAGTGATGCCGGCCCCCTGCGCGCGGCGGCGGATGCCTTCCAGGATCGTGACGCTGTCCTCCTTGTGCCCGCGGGCGGCATGCGGCCCCATCTGGTCATGGTTTGCATCGGCCAGCGGGCCGACCACCGCGATGGAGCGGGCGCCGGGCGGCACGGGCAGCACGTCGCCGCGGTTCTGCAGCAGCACGAAGGTCTCGCGCGCCACCTCGCGTGCCATCTTACGCGACTCTGCATTCGGGAAAGCCGAGTCGGAGCGAGACGGATCTATGTCCGGACGGTCGAACAAGCCCATGCGGAACTTGGTGCGCAGCACCCGGCGCACAGATTCGTCGATCACGCTCTCCGGCACCCGGCCGGCGCGCACCTCGTCGGGCAGGTGCTTGATGTAGAGCAGCCCCATCATGTCCATGTCGACGCCGGCGAGGATCGCCTTGCGGGCGGCCTCCGCGCCGTCCGCCGCGATGCCGTGGTTGATCAGCTCGCCGATGCCCACCCAATCGGAGGTGACGAAGCCGTCAAAGCCCCATTGCCTGCGCAGCACGTCCGTCAGCAGCCAGGGATTGGCCGTGGAGGGCTCGCCGTTCAGCGCATTGAAGGCGGCCATAAAGCTCGCCGAACCCGCCTCCACGGCGGCACGAAACGGCGGCAGATAGGTGTCGTACATCTCGGCACGCGGGATGTAGGTGGTGTCGTAGTCGCGCCCGCCCTGCGGGGCGCCGTAGCCGGCGAAATGCTTCGTCGAGGCTGCAAGGCCTCCCTGGCGAAAGCCTTCCACGCGGGCTGCCGTCAGAACGGAGCCGAGAGTGGGGTCCTCGCCGAACCCTTCGACGATGCGGCCCCAGCGGCTGTCGCGGGAGAGATCGGCCATGGGCGCGAAGGTCCAGTTCACGCCCACATAGGCCGCTTCCTTGGCGGCCCATTCGGATGCGAGGCGTGAGATCCGCGGGCTGAAGGCGGCGGCCTCGCCCAAGGGGAGCGGAAACTGGGTGCGAAAGCCGTGCAGCACGTCGAGGCCGAAGAGCGGCGGGATCTTGAGGCGGCTCTGGCGCGCAAGCGCCTGGGCTCGGGCAACATCGGGAGCGCTGTTGAAGTTAAGAAGGGCGCCGGCCTTGCCCTCCGAAATGTCCTCCCAGCGCAGGGGCGGACCATGGGAGATTAGGTTCAGCTGGCCGACCTTCTCCTCCAGGGTCATCTGCCCGAGGAGTTCGTTGACGCGGCGCTCGATAGATTGGTCGGGCGTTTGTTGGGCACCGGCCTGCGAGACGAACGTGGCCGCCAAAATCACCGCAAGCGCCAGTGGCGCCAATCCATGGACATCAGAAAGCCGCACAATCATCTCCTTTGTCAGGCAGTAACACTTTATCGCGAGGCGACCGCGCTTGCCCTCGGTCCGTGCTACACAAGATAGCCGTTGCAAGTGGCGTCTGAGGGGCGCCGGGTCAATTCATATTTTCGGGAAGCTTGAGTGCCTGTGCTGCCTGCCCTGTTGAAGCTGTCTCTGCTGGCCGTGTCCTGCGCCCTGATACTGTCGGGTTTCGCGCTGGCCGGTGCTGCCTTCTTCAGGGATTCCACGCTGATCGCCGCAGCGGCCGGGTTCTTCCTGTTACTGGCGGCCGGCGCTCCGCTGCTGATCGGGCGGCAGATTCGGGAGGCTCTGCGGGACAAGGAGGCTGACGCATCCGACGAATTCTCCGTGTTCGAGGATGTCACGGCCGACCTGATCGAAGAGCCCGCCGTCCCATTCGCCTTCGCTGACGATACGTTTCCCGAATTGTCCCTCGCGTCGGATGAGGATGACGCCCTGCGACGCCTCCAGAAGGCCCAGGCCGTCGACCGGCTGCGCGACGGCATCACCCATGACCTCAACAACCGGCTCATGGTGATCAGCGCCAATATCGATGCCGCGGCACGCCAGCTGAAGGATCAGCCGATTCTCCAGCGCAAGCTGCTGTCGGCCCTCGTGGCCGCCGATCAGGCCGCCAAGCTCATCGCCCGCTCGACGGCTTTCGCCCGCCAGGGCGAGGCGAAGGTCCAGCATGTGAACATCGCCGAGCAGGTGAGCTCGGTCGCCGATCTGATGAGCCGTTCTCTGCTGCGCGATACCGTCGATATGCGGCTGTCCCTGGCAGACGATCTCTGGCCCGTGGAGGCCGATCCGGACGATATCCAGACGGCCATCGTGACGCTCAGCGGCCATGTCCGGGATGCACTGCCTCAGGGAGGCACCATCACGCTTGAGGCCTGCAACGTGCGGGTCGAGAAGGGGGCATTGCCGGATTTGACCCGCGAGGGCGACTTCGTGCAGCTGACGATCCGCAGCTCAGGACCCGGCGACGGGAACCACGCACCCGAGACGGACCTTGAGCAGGCCTTCGTCCTGCGCAACCTCGATCTCTCGTCCTGGCTATCCCTGCGGCAGAGCCTGCATTTCCTGGAGGGCCTCGGCGGCGCCTCGGAAGTGCGCCGGGACGAAACAGGCACTGCGATCATCCTCTATCTCCCACGGTCCGAGGCCGCCACTCTGCTGCCGCCGATGCCAACAGGCGAGGACGAGGCGCCCGAGGAACCGGTGCCGAACCACACCGAGGTTCTCGTGGTGGACGACGAGCTCGAAGTGGCGCTCGCGCTTCAATCGAGCCTGGAGGAGTTTGGCTACGTGACCAGCATCGCCACCGATGCCGCGCAGGCGATCAGATCCCTGAGCGTCCGCAGGCCCGCGCTCGTGCTGGCAGACATCGCCATGCCGGGTACGATGAATGGCGTCATGCTGGCCCGTGAGGTCCGGCAGATCGCACCCGCGCTGCCCGTTCTGCTGATCACGGGCAATCCCGGAGCAGCCGGTGAGGAGAGCGAGTTTCCTCTGCTGCAGAAGCCCATCGTCAGCCGCGACCTGCACGCGGCAATCCAGCGGCACCTGAACCCGCCGCGCGGCGGCAAGGTGATCCCGCTCTTCCCGCGCGCATCGAAGCGCGCGCGCTGAACTAGGTGGCAAGCGGCGCCGCCGAGAGGGGAAGAGCCGCCTCGCGGGCTGCCTCGGTCAGCGCTGCGAACAGCCGCTGGTGCGGCCTCTTCCAGACCAGCAGTTCCGGATGCCATTGCACACCGAGCAGAAACGGCGCGCTTTCGCTCTCGATGGCCTGCACGATGCCGCTCTCGTCCCGGGCCGCAATGCTGAGGCCCTGGCCGAGCCGGTCCACCGATTGGTGATGGAGGGCGTTCACGAGACAGGGGTTGCAGCGCAGGATGCCGTTGAGGCGCGATCCCGGCTCGACGGTCACGGTCTTGCGCGGCAAGACCGTGCGCATCTTCGGCGCCTGCACATAGACCTCGTAGATATCCGTGTGCAGCGTTCCGCCGAGCGCCACGTTGATCATCTGTGAGCCGCGGCAGATGCCGAGCACCGGCAGGCCCGCCGGTAAGGCCGCCTTGAGCAACCCGAGTTCCAGCTTGTCGCGCTCGGGATCGATGCGCACGTCGGGCAGAACCTGCCCGCCATAGATCTCGGCGCCGATATCATCGCCGCCGCCGATGACGAGACCGTGGAGCGGTTCCGCCGGCAAAGGATTGCCCGGGACGAGACGGATGGAGCGGGCGCCTGCGCGATAAAGTGCGAGACGGTGCATGAGGTAGCTGCGCCATCCGCCCTGGCGAGACGTGGTGACGCCGATGAGGGGTCTGGTCATGAGCGGACGACCTGCTCCACCACGTTGGCCCAGCTTTTGTCCTCCCCCTCGAAGGCGAGATAGGCAGAGCCGACCGCATCGAGCTTCTCGCGATCGGCAGCCAGACGCTCGACGCAGACCCAGCGGTTCCAGTCCGGCGCGATGCTCCAGCCGGGATCGCTCACCCGTGCATCGGGCAGGCGGTAGTGGAACGTGGGTCGGCCATTGATCTTCTCGTTCGGCAACACGGCCCGCACGCGTGCGGCATCGAAGTGGTGCAGCAGCGGCAGCAGATCGAGATCGCGGTTTCGCGTCGGATTGAAGATGAGGTAATCGTCGATGAAGGTCGCGATATCCGGCTGGTAATCCGGCTGGACGATCCTGCGCACGTACTCGGTCGGGAAGGGATCCGCGAAGCCGAGGAGGTTGCGGGTCGCGTCCGGAGAAGCTTCGCGCCGGAGCCACGAGTTGAGCAGCGCGAAGCTTTTCATGAAAGCCGTGAGCGTTGCCGCATCCTGGCGCGGGATCTCCGGATTGAAATGCAGCCCGAAGGCATAGAAAGGGGCATCCTGCGTGCCCTTGGCGCCGAGCCGACGCAGGATCGTCAGGATGCGGTTCAACTCCTCCAGGCGGTCGATAGGCGTTGGGGCGGTGACGAGTTCGCAGGGCACGAGATAGCTTGCCGCAAAGCCGAAAAGCGCGGCGATCTTGGGCAGCACGCCGCGCTGCGTGCCGGCCTGCTTTCCGGGGTGCAGGATGCGGCTGTCGAGTTCCACAGTCAGGTCGCCGATGGCCGATTCCTTCAAGGCGAAGGCATGAGGGTCCTCCTCGATCAGGCGGCCTCCGAGCGCCTCCTGCAGGGCCTGCACGGTCTTCTCGGCGGAAGGGCCGACGAACTCGATCTCGACCCCGACCGTGCGCATCTCGCCCCGCTCGTTGTGCAAAACCGGCGGCAGGGCGAAATCGATTGCGGTGAGGAGCGCCGGCTGCGCCATAGAGAACTCCGAGAGACCAACACGAGAACGTGAGCGAAGAGGGGAACGGACGCGCTTGATGTCGGGTTCCTTCATGGCTTCAGAGCATCGTGCGGAAAAGTGGACCCGGTTTTCCGCACCCAACGATGCTCTCTTCAAAAAGAA
>JAJFBI010000225.1 GCA_020697385.1 Microvirga sp.
GAAGCTCCGCATCCTGGAGACCACCGACCTTCACGTGAACGTCTTCCCTTACGATTACTATCGCGACGCGGCCGACGACACGGTGGGTCTCGCCCGCACGGCCACCCTGGTGAAGGGCGCCCGGGCCGAGGCCAAGAACACCCTGCTGTTCGACAATGGCGATCTGATCCAGGGCTCGCCGCTGGGTGACTTCATCGCCTATCGACGCGGCATGAAGAAGGGCGACGTGCACCCCATGGTCGCCGCCATGAACGAGCTCAACTACGATTGCGGCACACTCGGCAACCACGAGTTCAACTACGGCCTCGAGTTCCTGCAGAACGCCATGGGCACGGCCAAATTCCCGCTGGTCTGCGCCAACGTGCTGAAGGCCAACGGCGAGACCCTGCAGAAGCCCTGGATCGTGCTCGACCGCGAGTTCACCGATGAGGCCGGCGCCAAGCAGACGATCAAGATCGGCGTGATCGGCTTCGTGCCGCCGCAGATCGTCCAGTGGGACAAGTCGCATCTCGACGGCAAGGCCACCACCATCGACATCGTGGATGCGGCCAACAAGCATGTGCCCGACCTGAAGAAGGCGGGCGCCGACATCGTCGTGGCGCTTTGCCATTCCGGCATTGCCGGCGGCGAGCGGAAAGGCGGCGAGGAGAACGCGGCGCTCCACCTCGCCAAGGTCGAGGGCATCGATGTGATCCTCACGGGTCACCAGCACTTCACGTTCCCGGGCGGCAAGGAATTCGCAAACATTCCCGGCGTCGATGCCAAGGCCGGCACCTTGCATGGCAAGCCCGCCGTCATGGCCGGTTTCTGGGGCAGCCATCTGGGCCTCATCGACCTGGAACTGACGAAGGAAGGCAATGCCTGGAAGGTGGCAAACTTCCGCACCGAGGCGCGCCCGATCTACGACCGCGTCGACCGTAAAGTGGTGGCGAAGGTGGAGTCCGACGCGGCCGTGATGGCGGCCGCCAAGGAAGGCCACGAGGCGACGCTGAAATACGTGCGCGAGCCTGTCGGCACCACCGCCGTGCCGATCCATTCCTACTTCTCGCTCGTGTCGGACGACGCCTCCGTGAAGCTCGTGACCGAGGCGCAGGCCTGGTACGTGGCCGACCAACTCAAGGCCTCGGCCTTCAAGGATCTGCCGATCCTCTCCGCGGGTGCGCCCTTCAAGGCCGGCGGCCGCGGCGGCCCGAACTACTTCACCGAGATCAAGCCCGGCCCGCTCGCCATCAAGGACATGGCGGACATCTACATCTACCCGAACACGATCCGCGTGGTGAAGATCACCGGCGCCCAGGTGCGCGAGTGGCTCGAGCGTTCGGCTGGCATCTACAACCAGATCGATGTGGCCAAGGGCGGCGAGCAGGAGCTTATCAATCCCAAGTTCCCGGCTTACAACTTCGACGTGATCGCCGGGGTGCAGTACAAGATCGACCCGACGCAAGCCTCGCGCTACGACGACAACGGCAAGGTCGTGAATGCCGATGCCCGCCGCATCAAGGACCTGACCTATAACGGCAAGCCCGTCGCGGACGATCAGCAGTTCCTCGTGGTCAGCAACAACTACCGCGCCGGCGGCGGCGGCAACTTCCCGGGCGCCGATGGCACCACCATCGTGTTCGAGGCGCCGGACCTGACCCGCGACGCCATCATGCGCTTCATCATCGAGAAGAAGGAAGTGGCCCCGAAGGCCGACGGCTCCTGGTCGCTTGCGGTTCCTGCCGGCGTCACCATGACCTTCACCACTGGCCCGAACGCCGCCAACTACCAGCCGGCCGGTATCAAGGTCGAGAAGATGGGCGACGCGCCGGAAGGCTTCGTGAAGTACAAGATCGTGGGCTGATTCTGTCCTCAGCCGAATGCGAAGCGGCCGGGCTCACGCCCGGCCGTTTTCGTTGTAAGCGGCGCAGGAACAGGTTCGATCGGGCGGTGCGTCATTTCGGCTATTGGTGAGAAAAGCGGCAGTCTCCCGAGGCGCGTCTCTGATTTCGCAATCGAATTTCCTTGGATGGATCGTAAGGCGCTGGCTAAAAAATCAGCACCTTCAAAGATTGAAGAACAATTAACCGACGATTAACCGGTCTCTATTGGAATGGAAGTGACATTGCATCCTTCCTTAAGTTTTTATTCTGACCTCCTTGATGTTTTTGCTTCTTCGCCGCCCCAAATGTCTCCTGCTGTCTCTCGTGCTGGGCTCCACCGCATCATGGGCTCAAGAGGCTGAGATCTGGAGCGCCAATCTCACGCCCCAATGGCTCGACGAGCATGTTGCCGTGTCACGGCGCAGTAAGCGTCCGCGCTCGTCCTACAACTTGCAGCGCACGCAGGTCTGGACGAACGGCCTTGCCAGGAGCCCTGCCCAGAGCTTCCTGCGGAATGCCTCCGGCCATGCCGTCGGGGCCAAGCTGCAGCCCCTGCACGACTACAATTTTCTCGTCGGAACCGAGCTGATCCGCGGCGGCGGGTATCAGGGGCCGCTGCAGTCGAAAGCCACCTGGGAGGCTTTTCTGACGCGCGACTGGGAAAGCCTGAGCGGCGTGACGTTCGGACTGTCGACGGCAGGCTTCATGGACATGACGAGTCATGGCTATGCCCAATCCGTCAGCGGCGCCATGGGAATCCCGCTCGACCTTCCGCTCCAGTCCTGGAACACGCAGCTGCGATTTGCGCCGAGCATTAACCTCGATGCCGCCAACGGGGATTTCAGCACCGGCCTGCTCTCCGAGGTGACGGGCCAGGCGCTGCTCAGCGCACCAGCGGATCGGTTCAAGTCCGTGCTCAACCTTTCGCTCGGCTACGGCCTCGCGCCGAACGCGCAGCCCGTGGCGTCGGCGCGGCTCGAGTGGAGGATCACGCCCAATCTCTGACGGGTTCGCCTCACGATCAAGGGAGGTCAAGAACCTGACAGGCTTTCAACCGTTGGGTTCTCGATCCTCGTGACCGGAGAACGCCGTGGGACAAATCACCTTCGATGGCCGTGGCCCCTATGACCTGCCCGATGCCACCCATGCCGACGCCAAGAGGGACGGCGACGGATTCATGCTCTCATTCCGCATGTGGAAGTCCCAGAACGAATGGACCCTGGTGCGCATCCATGTGAACGCCGAGGAAGCCGACAAGCTCGTGCGCCAGATCGGGGACGAGCGGGTGAGAACGGACGGCTCGACGATCATCTGACGAGGTTGCGGCAAAGATCGGACCGGTGCCCGATCAAAAAAATCCATCGACGCGGCGAGCTCAAGGCCTGGGGTCCAGCTTCACTTACAAATGACGCATTGGCCCCGTATGGTCGATTCATCAGCGATTCCTTAGTCGGCCGCTGCCCTTTTGGGCGCATGGTGCGTCTCGAAGCTCCTCAGGCTTTGGAGCATGAGTCATGCCCGTCGATCTCCCCCCGCAGAAGAAGCTCGCCCCGACCGTTCCGGCTTCATTGAACCTGGCCGTGGACCGCTCCCTGAACTGGCTTGCCGTGTTTGTCGGTCTCGGACTCTGTCTGTGGATCGTCACCCTCGGCACGTGAAGGGAGCCCTGATCTTGGATCCGGACCGCGACAGCAGATATCCCTGGCTCAGCCTCATCGGCATTGCGGCCATCGGCCTGTTCGGGCTCGTCCTGATGGTGATCCTGACGCCCTGAACGCTTCGATGATCTGCTCGGTCAGGGCAGGGCGATCAGGTCGTTCAGGTGCTCCGGCTTCGGCTCCTTGCCGAGGCGGCGGCGCTTGGCCAGGATGATGGTGCCGTTGAGCTCTCCGCCGAACAGGAAGATGGCGGACAGCGTATAAAGAAAGATCAGCGCCACCATGGCGGTGGCCAGTCCCCCATAGGTGGACGCATAGGCTCCCGGATAGAACTCGAGATACCAGCTGAAGGCGAACCCGCCGAGAAGCCAGAGGGCAAGCGTCACGCCCACGCCCGGCAGCACGGCGCGGAAGCTGCGCCTGCCTGATGGAACGAGCTTGTAGGCAAGCAGAAGGCCCGCCACGATGACGATGCTCGCGACGCCGATCCGCAGGAAGGCGATGAGCCCGTCGAAGGGTTTTAGCGCCGGCACCCAGGACAGCACGAACCGCCACAGAAAAGGGCCGAGCACCACGAGCAGCGCCAGGGCGAGCAGCATCAGGGCTCCGGCAATCACGAAGGCGATGGATTCGAGCCGCGTCAGCCACCAGGCGCGGGTCTCGCGCACGCCGTAGGCGCGGTTGAGCCCGACCCGCAGGCTCTCCACGCCGCTCGAAGCGAAGTAAAGCGCGAGCACGAGGCCGAGGGTCACCACGTCGCTGCGCTTGACCGAGAGAATGGTGTGCACCTCGCCCGCGATGGGACCCGCGATCTCCCGTGGCCAGGCCTCCAGGATGATATCCGCCACCTCGTCCGCCAGGGTCCCGGTGCCGAACAGGCTCGCCAGCGCCGTGACCAGGATGAGGAACGGGAACATCGAGGTCAGCACCGACAGGGCGATATGGCTCGCAATCGCCCAGGCATCGTGCAGCACGAAGCGCGTTGAGGCGATGGCGACGAGTTCGAGCCAGAGGCGAAGGCGGTTCAACAGCGGGGTCTCCAGGAGGCTGGAGATGGTGCGGTAGGGGTTTCAGGGCAAGGAAACAACACCTGAGAGAGTGGCAGGGTGAGGCGGGAAATCAACATGGTGCTTCTCCCTCTCCCATGTGGGAGAGGGCAGGGGTGAGGGCAGGCCGGTGCCGGATAAGGAGAAGCGGGGTTCTCACTGATGCGGCGGTGACAGTGCTTGGCTGGAGAAGCGCCATACCCTCACCCCTGCCCCTCTCCCGCCCGGGAGAGGGGATGACGCTGCAAAGATAAGGCCTCACGGATCGACAAACATCCAGGCTCGGGCCTACAAGGCCATTCCTCTTTTGTGATTTCCATTCCCGTCCTGCCATGAGCCCAACCCTTTTCGCTCGCCTCGCGCCGCCGCTGTTCGTGCTCATCTGGGCAACAGGCTTCGTCGTGGCGCGCCTCGTGGCGCCCTATGCCGAGCCGCTGACGTTCCTGTTCGTGCGCTATGTACTCGCCACCCTGGTCTTGGCCGGCATCGTCATGGTGGCGCGGGTGTCCTGGCCGCGCCGGTGGACCGACTGGCGCAACAGCATGGTCGCCGGGGTTCTCCTGCACGGATTTTATCTCGGCGGTGTCTTCTGGTCGGTCAAGCACGGGCTTCCCGCCGGGATCTCGGCCCTCGTGGCCGGTCTCCAGCCTCTGGCCACGGGCTTGCTCGCCGGGTCCCTGCTGGGCGAGCGGGTTTCGCCGCGCCGATGGGCCGGGATCGGCATCGGCTTCATGGGCGCAGCCCTCGTGGTGGCGCCGAAGCTCGGCGATGGCGGCGTGCCGCCGCTGGCGCTCTTCATCTGCGTGCTCGGCATGCTCTCGATCACTTTCGGGACGATCTGGCAGAAGCGCACCGGCAGCAATCTCGACCTGCGGGTCAATGCCACCATCCAGTATATCGGAGCCGCGATCGTCACCCTGCCGCTGATGCTGCTGCTGGAAGAAGGCCATATGGAACTGACGGCGCCGCTCCTCGGTGCGCTCGCCTGGGCGGTGTTCGGCCTGTCGATCGGGGCCATCGGCCTGCTGCTGTTCCTGATCCGGCAGGGCGCCGTCGTGGGCGTGGCGACGCTGCTC
>JAJFBI010000226.1 GCA_020697385.1 Microvirga sp.
CGGCATGTGCGCGGACATGTGCGTTTCATAGGTCAGTGGTTGTAGGCTCCACCAGACACCCTTCTCCGCCATCATCCGGGCCGTTTCCTCGTCAGCGAGCTGGCCGTGCTCGATGACCTTCACGCCCGCGCGGATCGCCATCTGCATGGATCGCGGATGGTAGGCGTGGACGGTCACGTAGGTGCCCCAGTTCTCGGCCGCCTCGACCGCAGCGCGCAGCTCCGCCTCCGTGTACTGGGTCGACTCGATCGGGTTGTGGGGTGGTGAGCTCACGCCTCCGCCGGCCATGAGCTTGATCTGGCTCGCCCCCAGCCGCAGTTGCTCGCGTACTCGCAACCGGACCTCATCGGGGCTGTCGGCAATGGCGGAGATCCCCTGGACCTCGGTGTAGCTCAGCGATCCGCCCGGCTTCCGCGGCAGCTCGAAGAGGAAGCGGAAGTCGCCATGGCCGGAGGTCTGGGAGATGAAGGCGCCGGACGGATAGATCCGCGGACCAATCATGACGCCTTCATCGATCGCCCGCTTGAGCCCGAACACAGGCCCGCCAAGATCGCGGATGGTGGTGAAGCCCCTCATCAGGGTGGCCTCGGCCTGCCGGGCCGCCAACAGGGTGAGATAGGAGGGCTCGGCGGTCATCAGGAACGATTGCGGTGTTGCGGCCATGTACGCATGCCAATGGGCGTCGATGAGACCCGGCATCAGCACGCGTCCGTCCGCGGCGATGACCTGGACATCGGCGTTGCCCCTGACATCGATCGGGGCTGGGGAGATGCGCTCGATGGCATTGCCCCTCACCAGCACATGGGAGGAGGCGGACAACGCCGCATTCCTGCCGTCGAAGATCCGGACGTTCTCGAAGAGGGTTGCCGTAGCGGGAGCCTGAGAAGGCGATCCGCCCTGTGCCGCTGCCGTAGGACAATAACCGATGGCCAGGATGCCAGCCGTCATCATGAGACGGGATAACGTGCGCTTTAGATTGTCGACAGTTATTGTGCCGGACATTGCTTGGCACTCCCCACATGGGCGGTGCGGCAGGATACCATGATGGAAGCCCGCTGACGAATGACCACCAATTGCACGTGCAACAGGTATGCCAAACTTCTGAGGAGGGGCGTCTCTCGTAGAGTTTCCCAATCCGGACTATTTTTGAGCCCGGGTCTCACCGTCACTCTTCAATCGTCGGTCCATGCAAAGTGAGCCGACGGGTGCCTCCGTCTGCGCATCATGTCTTGATGTCTTGGCCAGTTCGCCACGTGTGGCCTGACCTTTCAGAACCAAGCGGTGCCCGGAAGGTCAGCTCCTTGGCACTCCTGAGACATACGCATTTGGTCCGCTTCGGCACTCAAGTGTCGACGTTCGTTGAGTGGCCGGAAGGTGAAAGGTTGACCCCACGCGACTTGGAATACCTCACAGGGTGTGGTCTCCCGTCAGGAGAGGAAGTATCCTTCCGCTGAGACAGTGGGCGCGCTCTCATCGAGGAGGTCTTTTCCCATGTCAGGTCATGCGATCCACATCAAGGTTGACGGAAGAACCTACTCCGGAACCTACCAAGTTGACCGAAAACTGCTGACCGTCACGACAACCTACGGCAGGAAGTCCGCCGAAATTAACCCCCGGGTGGCGCATGAGACCCTTGCCCACCAGCTCCTCCAGGACCTGGTCCAGCAGGAAAAGTCGCGCAAGGGCTCGGCCCTCTGACAAAAGGGGGCCGTTCGATGCGGACCATGTCCCGATACTCTGCTCTTGGCCTTATCGGATGGCTCAGCATGCTTGGGCCTGCGCTCGCAGACGAGACAGCGGCATGGACTGCCATACGCCAAGGTGGGCACGCGGCCCTCATGCGCCATGCCGAAGCGCCCGGCGGCGCCGGCGACCCGTCAGGTTTCAGGCTCGACGCCTGCTCCACCCAGCGCAACCTGAGCGCCAAGGGACGCGCGGACGCCCAAGCAGTCGGGAAGAACTTGCGGGCCAAGGGTGTCGCCGTCGCGAGGCTGCTGAGTTCGCCTTGGTGCCGCTGTGTCGACACGGCCCGCTTGATGGATCTGGGCCTTGTCGAAATTGAGCCGACGTTCGCCAACGCCTTTGTTCTGGCAGAGCAGCGGAGCGCCCTGACGGCTGGGGGAAAGGCCATCGTCACCGGCTGGAAAGGGCCCGAGACTCTTCTGATCGTGACCCACGGCGCGAACATTCAGGCGCTGACTGGCTCCAATCCAGCCTCGGGGGAGATAGTCGTGGCCGCAGTCACCCCCGATGGAACTATTCGGGAGATCGGACGCATCCCAGTTCCTGAACCATGAGATATGCTTCGGCCATGAAACGGGGCCGGCGTCACTGATGGCGCAGAGCACTTCAGCATCGAGTGTGAGTTTTGGGATCTGCCTTCGTGTCAGGCGGACACCATCACCCTCCTGTCCAACTCCAGGTCGCCGCCGCCGCTCCCGAGGCCGCTTGGCTCGCTATGGTGAGAGATTGAACCGTGATCGCGTCCTTGTCTAAGCTGCTTTTCCGCCCGGGCGGGAAGGCGTAACGCCCCGTTCAGCGAAATTCGAATGATAATTGTCCGGGCAGGCAGCAAATATTCTGTCAGCATGTCGTAAGCACGATGCTAGCTCAGTAAATCAGACACTTCTTATTCACATGCCATCTAACCAAATTCATAAGCATATTCGCTTGACGATTACTGTTGGTGGGCGTGTGATCAGCGGGTTGCTCAAGGGCTGCCGTCCAGCCCGTTACTGGCGTTTGGGAACTCCGGTCAAAATCAGGAGGAAGTCGGATGCCTATCTACATCACACGTGGCCGCTATTCGGCAGAGACCATCAGGAACCTCGTTGCCAACCCCGAGGATCGCTTGCCCGCCGTTCGCAATCTGGTCGAGGCCGCCGGCGGGAAGCTTTTGAGCTTCTACGTCACCCTCGGCCACTATGATTTTCTGATCATCACAGAGGCGCCCAGCGCCAAAGAGGCGTCAGCGGCCATTCTGGCGGCGGCCGCATCCGGCAGTATCACTGACAACGAGACGACGGAAGCGTTCACAACCGCGGAGGCCAAGCAGGTTTTTGCCGGCGCCGGCAAGGTCGCGGAGAGCTACAAACGACCAGGCAAGTAGCGCTCTTGTCTGCCCGCCGCAGGTCACACATCGTAGCGAGAACACGAGTGTCCGTCCCATTCGAGCACTCGGTCTGAAAAGACAAGACTGGGTGTGCCTTGAAACGTCCAGTCTTCCACCTGTGGGAGACCGAAGGAAACCTCAGGCCTCCATCGCTTCGGCGAGCAGGAGTTCAGTCATTCCGAGCACGAGATCTTGGGGCTTCGAGAAGCGCCCGAGGTCTCGTAAACGGCCGTTCGCGAAAAGCGCATGGCCTCCTCAGCGGTTGAGCATCCGTGCCCAGTGATAAAGCCAGAATGTCGCCTTCTGGGACGCCTGAGATCTAAGCTCGAAGGCAGCAATCCTCATGGAACCGGACGTTCCGAAGGAGACGGGAATTTCTGCGGGTGGCCCGGAGCCGACCTTCAGGAAGGCAGGTGGTCTGGCATCACGAACTCAGGCCAAGCGGACCTATATTGGCGCAGGGGCAATCAAACGCTCAGGACAGCTTCCGGGACGCCGAAGTCAGCGCCGGTCGTTTACTGGAACTTTCTCGAGATGCTTTCCTGCGCAAATAGATCCCTAACTCGTTTGAGCGTTTGATCCACAACCTTGGTCAGAGCTATTGTGATACTGTGTGGCGCCATAGGTTCTGGCATCTCTGTTTGAGTACTCAGTCGATTTACATTCGCGGAAGGCCACTCAACTTAAATCTGGCGTTTTAACGTTCTTTGGTCGTCACAACAAAGCAGGTGATGTCGATCCGTTTCGACCGTAGCATCCCAGCGTCTGCGTTGCACTGACGGGTCGGTCATGATCCCAAGCACGGAGAGAAGCGATGCTGTTTCTGAAGCACGGCGGTCATATCCTGGAGCACGAAGGACCCAGGGAGAAGGAGCTCGACCAGAAGGTCGAGAGCATGACCCTCGCGCGCAAGGTTGCTCCGGGCCTCGCACAGGCTCTCGCGCGAAACGAGACCTCACCCTTCGATTACCTGTTTCCTCAGATCGCCCAAGACCCAGAGGCACACCTTCCCGCGACCGATCCCGCCAAAGTCGTTGCTGATCTTCGGGCGCTGGGGACAGCGATGGCGGAGCAGACGCCGGCAGCACCTGAGCAGAACTCCACCATCCCGCCGGTCTACACCTATTGGGGCCAGTTCATCGACCACGACCTGACCGCCAACACCGACCGCAACTCCGACGTGAGCGACATCACCAAACCGAACCTGACTCCGCTTGATCCCGGCTTCGTCACGGCCAATCTCCATAACTTGCGCCGCCCGAACTTGGACCTCGACAGCGTTTACGGGGATGGTCCTGCCATGTTCGGTAATCCGAGCCAAGACGCCGGCTTCTACGATGGCATCAAGTTTCGCATCGGCCGCAACACGGACAATCCTCCGGGGACCCCTGAAGGCGGTGGCATTCCGGGCGACAAAATCCCGCCGGCTGACGATCTCGACCGGGATCTGCCTCGCATTGGGCCTCTGCTTGACGCAGGGGTGGTCCAGGAGACGGATTTCACCCAGGAGCAGCGCGACGACCCGAGCTTCCGCACGCGAGCCTTCATTGGCGACGCCCGCAACGATGAGAACCTGATCATCGCCCAGTTTCACCTGGCGGTTCTCAAATTCCACAACCGTGTAGTGGATTGGCTCTCGTCGGAGCAGAACGATGACTGGCTCGACTTCCCGGTCTTCGGCGTTGGCTTCCGGCCTGGCAGCCGCCTGTTCAATCAGGCTCGGCGGCTGGTCCGCTGGCACTACCAGTGGCTTGTGGTCAACGACTACCTCAAGACTGTGACCATGCCGGGAGTCGTCGACAAGGTTCTGCTCGGCGGGCCGAAGTTCTATGCCCCCCGGGGCAGACGGCTGTTCATGCCGCTCGAATACTCGGTCGCCGCGTTCCGGTTCGGGCACAGCATGGTGCGTAGAGCCTACGATCACAACCGCAACTTCGGCAAGAACAACGGCGGTCCAGGCGTCGTGCTGCCGTCCGCGTCGTTCGATCAGCTCTTCCTGTTCACCGGCACCGGCTTCCAGCGCGACGATGAGGGGGCGATCACCCACAATCCGTTCCTCGGCGCCCCAACCCTGCCGTTCAACTGGATCATCGAATGGGACCGCTTCGACAACAAGGGCAGTTCGGATCCAACCCACTTCGCCCGCAAGATCGACACCCATTTGGCACCGCCCATCCTCGATCTGGTCAACGAGGGCAACAACCTCACCGGCACCATCCAAACCCTGATCAAGCACTTGGCCCAGCGCAATCTCGTGCGCGGCTATCTTCTGCACATGCCGACCGGGCAGGCTGTGGCGGAAGCCATGGGAGTGGCGCCCCTGAGCGAGGCAGAACTCCGGAAAGACAATTCCGCCGCCATGAACGCCGCGCTCGACCAGGGCGGTTTTATCGAGAAGACGCCGCTGTGGTACTATCTGCTGAAGGAGGCGGAGGTCCGCGCCAACGGCAACACGCTGGGTGAGGTGGGCAGCCGCATTGTGTGCGAGACCATCATCGGCCTGCTGTTGTTTGACCGGACCATCATCGGCCTGCTGTTGTTTGACCGGGACTCCTACCTGCATCAGCGCGGGTGGGATCCGGCCGATGGCGTTCTGCTGGACAATGGCGATCCGATTGTCACCATCCGCGACTTCTTCAAGTTTGCCGGTGTTGCTTGAGTGGAGAGCACTCGCGCGGCCACAGCGGCACGTCAGTGCAGGGTCCGCCTTATGCGAAGCATGGAACTCTTGCTGTGGAGTACGTCCAGTAAGTGATCCTACTGGGACAGATGAGAGACTACCCCTGGATCAACGGGCGGAGCAGAGTTCGGACCGGACACTCGTTTGCAATCCTGCCGCCCAGGTTGACGAACTTACTTCATTT
>JAJFBI010000227.1 GCA_020697385.1 Microvirga sp.
CCGGTCGCCTTCGCGTACCAGATCTCGTCCGTGCGGGCGAGGCCCACCGCCATGGCGTTGACCAGGATGTTGCCGTTGTAGCGCTTGTCGAAGCCGACGGAGCCACCCACCGTCGGCACGCCGAAGGAATTGCCGTAGCCGCCGATGCCTGCCACCACGCCCGAGACGAGGTGGGGGGTTTTCGGGTGATCCGGCTCGCCGAAGCGCAGGAAGTTGAGCGCCGCAATCGGCCGCGCCCCCATGGTGAACACGTCGCGCAGGATGCCGCCCACGCCCGTCGCGGCGCCCTGGTAGGGCTCGATGAAGGACGGGTGGTTGTGGCTCTCCATCTTGAAGATGCAGGCGAGCCCGTCGCCGATATCGATCACGCCGGCGTTCTCGCCCGGTCCCTGGATCACCCACGGCGCCTTGGTCGGCAGCCCGCGCAGGTGGATGCGGGACGACTTGTACGAGCAATGCTCGTTCCACATGGCCGACACGATGCCGAGCTCGGTGATGGTCGGCTCGCGGCCGATCAGGTTCACGAAGCGCTCGTATTCATCGGCTTTAAGCCCGTGCTCCTTGACCAGCTCCGGGGTGATGGCGACGTCGTTGCGGATCATCGGGGTCTCGCTTCTTTCACCCTCTCCCGAGTGGGAGAGGGTCGCTCGCGTCAAGCGAGCGGGGTGAGGGTTGTGAGCGGAAACGATGAAACTCACCGGGACCGCCTTGGAGGAGGGATCAGGATCTTCGCGCCCTATCCGGCAGCGTCTGGCCCTCACCCCTGCCCCTCTCCCACCCGGGAGAGGGGTTTCAAGCCGCTTTCGAAAAACTCGACACGAGGCTCTCGAACAGGCCGCGCCCATCGGTGCCGCCCACGAGGTCTTCGATCAGGTTTTCCGGATGGGGCATCATGCCGAGCACGTTGAGCTTGGTCGAATAGATGCCCGCAATCGCGTTCATGGAACCGTTGCGGTTGGCGTCCTGGGTGATATGAGCCTGCGCGTCCGAGTAGCGGAAGGCCACGAGGCCGTCGCCTTCGAGCCGCTTCAGGGTTTCCTCATCGGCCGTGTAGTTGCCCTCGCCATGAGCGACGCAGACATCGATGGCCTGGCCATTCGCGTAGTTGCGGGTAAACGCCGTGTCGTTGCGCTCGACCCGCAGGAACTGGCGGTGACAGATGAACTTCAGGTTCGCGTTGCGCATCAGGATGCCGGGGAGAAGCCCCGACTCGCACAGGATCTGGAAGCCGTTGCAGATGCCGAGCACGAGGCCTCCGCGGGCTGCATGGGCGCGAACCGCATCCATCACCGTGGCACGCCCCGCGATGGCCCCGCATCGCAGGTAGTCGCCATAGGAGAAGCCGCCAGGAAGAACCACGAGGTCCGTGCCCTGCGGCAGCTCGGTCTCGGCATGCCAGACCTTCTCGGCCTGAGAGCCGGCGGATTTGAGCGCCCGCAGCACATCGCCTTCGCGATTGGAACCGGGGAAAACGATGACTGCGGATTTCATGGCGCTCCTTTAATGCAAAAGTGCCGATAGGTTAACTTGCCTGATGCTGCTTCGCGCAGTTCTTGCGGAGGGTGCATAGGCTGAAACGCCCACGATACGATTGCCTTTCAAGCGAGCCTCTGCGCTGAAAGCTAGGGACTTAGTGCTATCCCTTGTCGTTCCCTCGATATAGATGCCGACAGGATCTCCGTTGATCTTACGAACGGTTTGGATTGTAACTTGTTTATTTGGATCGAGCGTCGCTTTCGCGGTGGTCAGAGCCAAGCCTTCCTTCAGCAAGGCGTTGTCAAAGCTCTTCAGACGCAGCAATTCCTCAGCAGTCACGCCGCTAGATGGCGGAATGACTCCCTTAGTGATCAGCACAACAGTTGCCTCGCCGCATTTTGCTTCGGGGCAAACAAAGAAGGTTTGTTGCATTCCATTGGTATTGGCATGAGCCGAAGCCCATTTCTCAGGCGACAGATTAACTGCCGCGAGAACATCGCTTGGGGGACGTTGAGCTGTTTGACACGCTGTCAGAAGTGTAAGCAGCAGGCACGAAAGAATAAAGCGCATGGAAGCCTCCATTGTTAAGGGGGCTTCAGCGGCCACCCTCAATGGAAACGTTATAGTTTTCGATAACGGTGTTCGCCAGGAGCTTTTCGCAGGCGGCCTTGAGCTGGGCTTCGGCCTGGGCCTTGTCGGCGGTGCCGAGCTCGATGTCGAAGACCTTGCCCTGGGCCCTCGACCCCGAGGGACTTGAGGGCGCCTTCGATGGCCTTGCCTTGAGGGTCGAGAACGCCGTTCTTGAGGGTCACGGTGACACGCGCTTTCATGGAGGCCTCGGGCTGTTTGACGATGTGCCCCACGCCATAAAGGCATTGAGCCCAAGAAACAACGGGCTCAGGAGCCCAATTCGCGGGCAGCGACCTGCCTGGCCGTTTCCCGCACAGCATCCGGGGCTTCGCCGATCACCAGCACGACGGACAGGGTCTCGCCTTCGCGCCTGCCGAAGGCAGCACCATAGGCCGGGCGCTTGCCGCCATCGGCCGGGGCGAGATCGATGGCAAAGCCCGGATAGGGGCCATCCCTCAGGCGCTCGACCGTGATGAGGGCCTTGACCGGCTTGTCCCGACCGGCCGGCGAGCGGAGGGCGCGGGCCAGGCGCTCAGGATCCTTCAGGACGGCTTCCGTGATGTCCGCGTCCTTTCCCGTCAGACGCACGACACTGACGGCGAGGCCAGGGCCACATTCGGGTGGGGCGCAGAAGGACAGAGCAACAGGCTCGGACCGATCCTCGGCCAGCCACTTCCGCAAGGGCAAGGCATCCCAGGATGCATCCACCGGAAGGCCCGCCACCTGCCGGGGAATATAGCCGCAACTGCCAAGGGACAGGCCGAGGGCAAGGATCAGGAGGCTGAAACGCAACAGGCGGAGGGGCATGGCCCTATCTATGCGCAAAATGGGCTGGGAGGGGAAGAGCACTAATCCCGACACTGCCATCCTGCCCGGCATCCCGGACGTGTTGCGTCATGAGGGTCAGGGACTGATACCCTCCGTGTCATCCCGGGGCCGCGCAGCAGAGCCCGGGATCCATAACCGCCGACGATGCAGAACGAGGCACGACGCTGCTCACCCTCCTTGGAAAGTCAGCGGTTATGGATTCCCGCCTGCGCGGGGACGACAGCGTCTAGTTTCAGGCGCCACATACCCGGTCCTTCGGCAGGAACAGAAGTCTGGGAGCTGGACGGGTCGATAAAAAAGCCCGGCACGAGGCCGGGCTTTGCATAATCGGGCAGATGGTGCGCTCACTGCACGAGACGTGGGCCGCCGGTGACCGGGTTCTCGTTCTCGGACAGGATACCGAGCCGGCGGGCGACTTCCGTATAAGCCTCGACCAATCCGCCCATGTCCCGGCGGAACCGGTCCTTGTCGAGCTTGTCCTTGGACTTGATGTCCCAGAGGCGGCAGGAATCCGGGGAGATCTCGTCGGCCACGACGATGCGCATCATCTCGCCTTCCCAGAGACGGCCGGTCTCGAGCTTGAAGTCCACGAGGCGGATGCCGACGCCGAGGAAGAGGCCGGACAGGAAGTCGTTGACCCGGATGGCGAGCGCCATGATGTCGTCGAGCTCCTGGGGCGAGGCCCAGCCGAAGGCGGTGATGTGCTCTTCAGACACCATCGGGTCGCCCAGGGCATCGTTCTTGTAATAGAACTCGATGATCGAGCGAGGGAGCTGTGTGCCCTCCTCGATGCCCAGCCGCGTGGCGAGCGAACCCGCCGCGACGTTGCGCACGACCACCTGCAGCGGAATGATCTCCACCTCGCGAATCAACTGCTCGCGCATGTTGAGGCGGCGGATGAAGTGGGTCGGGATGCCGATGTCGTTCAGATGCTGGAACAGGTATTCCGAGATCCGGTTGTTGAGCACGCCCTTGCCGTCGATCACCTCATGCTTCTTGGCATTCGCGGTGACATTGAAAGCGGTCGCGTCATCCTTGAAGTGCTGGATGAGCGTTCCGGGTTCCGGGCCCTCATAAAGGACCTTCGCCTTGCCCTCATAGATGCGACGGCGACGATTCATAGGCATGTACCGTGGTTTGAGAAAATCCATTTGCCGTGGCTCCTGGGGATGGTCATTTTTAGATCCGCGGCTGGCGTCAAGCGCGGCTTTCGACCGGCGCTCCGCTTGAAGGGGCAACCTATCCGATCCCTCGGGTAAGCACAACGCGGAGGAGAGTTGAAGCCGGAACGCCTCGCGCATCGTGCGGACCCAGAGGGCCGCGTCAGCGAAAAGTGGATACGGTTTTCCGGCAAGAACGATGCGCCAACCAATATTCAAGGCACCGATCTTAAAGATGGGGAGCGTCTGGCATCCGCGCGAGTGCGCCCTTATATCGCATGAAGGCTCAAACATCAGGAGAATAACGGAATGACCGCTTTCGACGACCGGAGAAACGCCTTCGAGAAGCAGTTCGCCCACGATGAGGACCTGCGCTTCAAGGCCACGGCCCGCCGAAACAAGCTGTTTGGGCTCTGGGTTGCCGAGCGCCTGGGCAAGAGCGGCGACGAGGCCGAGGCTTATGCCAAGAGCGTCGTGCTGGCCGATTTCGAGGAAGCGGGCGATGCCGACGTCCTGCGCAAGGTCCGACGGGATCTCGACGGCGCCGGAAACACGATGGGCGATGCCGAACTCCAGGCCAAGCTCAATGAGCTGACCGGGCGCGCGATTGAGGAAGTCAAGGCAGGCCGGTAACGGCCCGCTTCACCCAATACCCTGCCTTACAAAACCTCATCATCCGTCGAAAGGGCGTCATGCCGATCCATTCATCGTTCCCCGAGCGCCTGAAAGGCGGCACACCCCTTTTGACGGCCTGGTGCGGCCTGCCGGACCCGTCCGTGGCTGGGATCCTGGCCCGGGAGGATTTCGACGCCGTCACCCTGGACACGCAGCACGGCTCCATCGATTTCGCCGCCTCCCTCCAGGCCATTCCGCTGATCGCGGCAGCCGGGAAGCCGGCCCTGGTGCGCATCCCGGTTGGGGACTTCGCCGTCGCGTCGCGCTACCTCGATGCGGGCGCATCCGGCATCATCGCCCCCATGATCAACACGGTGGAGGATGCCCGCCGCCTTGCCGCCTTCACCAAGTTCCCGCCCGTGGGCGAGCGGAGCTGGGGCGCCTACGGGGCGCTGGCCCTCACAGGACTCGAGCCGGGCGAATATCTACGGAGGGCCAATGACCTCGCGGTCTCCTTCGCCATGGTGGAGACCCGGGAGGCGCTTGCCATCATCGACGACATCCTGGCGGTGCCAGGGATCGACGGGGTCTTCATTGGCCCCTCCGACCTGTCGATCGCGCTCTCCGGTGGCAAAGGCGTCGATCCGACCAGCGCCGAGGTGGACAAGGCCCTGGACCATGCGCTGGCCCGGGTGAAGGCCGCCGGCAAGATCGCGGCCATCTATGCGGTCTCGGGTGCGCGGGCGGCGGAGCTGTCGGCAAAAGGCTTCCATATGGTGGCCATCGGCAGCGACATGTCCATGCTGCGCACTGGCGCCCATGCGGCCCTGGCGGCCGCCCGCGCCTAAGCTCCGGCAGGGTAGGGGAGGCCGAAGGACTGCGCGAGGAAAAGGCCTCCCTGGCGCAGGCCCTCGCCGTCGATCCCGTGGGCGAGGCCTACCGAGAGGTGCCACTGGCAGGGGATCTCTGCCGCACCCAGAGCCTGCTTCGAGAAGAAGAACATCTCGGTCGGCACCACATCGTCCCGGTCGCCATGGATCAGCAGGATCGGCGGCGCATTCCGCGCGAGGGGCATGAGCCCCTCGGGGCCCTCGCCATCCTCCAGCACGAGAAGGCCCGAATACCCCACGATGGCAGCCGGCCGCGTCGGGCGGCGCAGGCCCAGATGGAGCGCCATCATGGCGCCCTGGCTGAAGCCCACGAGGGCGAGCTTCGAATGCGGCAGGTCATGACGGGCCAGTTCCTGGTCGATGAAGGCATCGAGGCCCGGGCCCGCATAGGTCACGCCGCGCCAGAACTCCCGCGGATCGGTCAGGGTGAGCGGAAACCACTCCCGGCCCATCGGCACATTGCTGCAGGGATCGGGCGCATGCGGGGCCACGAAGGCGGCGTCCGGCAGCCAGCTGCGCCACTGCTCGCCAAGCTCGATCAGGTCGTTCCCATCCGCTCCGAGCCCGTGGAGAAAGACCACGAGCTGCTTCGCCTCGCCGGATTGCGGCGCCAGGCGCGGACCGTCGATGCTGGCCATGGAGTGTATCCCCGATCATTGAAGGTGAGGCGATTGCAGAGCGGAATGGCCTAGCCGTCAAGCAGGCGCGCCCTCCCGCGCCTTGATCACCCGGTAGTAGGCCCAGAGCACCTTGGCGGCGACGCCGCGCCACGGCCGCCACCGTTCGGCCAGGGCGTTAAGCGCCTTGGCATTCGGCCTCTGCTCCAATCCGTAGGCCAGGCGGGCTGCCTCCTGCACGGCGAGGTCCCCGCTCGGAAAGGCATCCGGATGCCCGAGGCAGAAGAGCAGGTAGATGTCGGCCGTCCAGGGGCCGACCCCCTTCACCCGCGTGAGGAGGCTATGGGCCTCGTCCGCCGGGAGGGTATGGAGTTCATCCATCGGCAGCCGCCCTACGATGATGTCCGTCGCGACAGTGCGAAGGGTCCGGACCTTTCCGGCCGAGAGGCCCACCGCCCGCAAGCTCTCGTCGGACAGCCGCAGGAAGACCTCCGGGGTCGCGGGTTCGAGAATGGCCCGCAGGCGGCCCCAGATCGCTGTGGCGCTCGCGGTGGAAACCTGCTGGCCCACCACGATCCAGGCAAGCCCCTCGAAACCGGGCGGGCGCTTGCGCAGCTGCGGCGTGACGCCCTCGGTGGCCAGCCGCGCCATGACCGGGTCGAGCTTGGCGAGTGCTGCGAACCCCCTCTTGAGAACCGCATCCGTTTCGAGGAGGGTGACCATTCCATCGCGCTCCTTCTTGTACGCAGGCTCCCGTGACGAAGCCCGTATTCCGATTCGCCCCCAGTCCCAATGGACGGCTTCACTTGGGCCATGCCTATTCGGCTTTGCTCAATGCCGATTTTGCGCGCCGCTTCGACGGGCGCCTGCTCCTGCGCATCGAGGATATCGATACCACACGCTGCCGCCCCGAATTCGAGGAAGCGATCTACAAAGATCTCGCCTGGCTCGGGCTTGCCTGGGAAGAGCCGGTCCGGCGCCAGTCGGAGCATTTCGACGATTACCGAGCCGCCTTCCACACCCTGAAGGGGAGTGGAGTGGTCTATCCTTGCTTCTGCTCCCGCAAGCAGATCGTGGAGGCGGTCGCCTGCCGGGAGGCGCAGCCCGGTCGGCCCTGGCCGCGCGACCCGGACGGCGCTCCGCTCTATCCCGGCACCTGCCGAGATTTATCGGCCGGCACAATCGAGCAGCGCATTGCAGCTGGCGCGCCGCATGCCTGGCGGCTCGATGGGGCGGCCCTGCAGAAGCTTCTGTCAGGGCCTCACGGCTATTGCAGGTTCGACCGCGAAGGCCGTGAGGAGAGGGTGGCGGCAGATCCCTGGCGCTGGGGCGATGCGGTTATCGTGCGCAAGGATACGCCGACGAGCTATCATCTTTCCGTGGTGGTGGACGATGCGCTCCAGGGCGTCACCCATGTGGTCCGCGGCCAGGATCTCGAGGCCGCCACCGATCTCCATGTCCTGCTTC
>JAJFBI010000773.1 GCA_020697385.1 Microvirga sp.
TTTAAGCTCAGGCGGCGAACTCTCCGGCTCAGAACCAAACGATCCCTGCCTGTCGAGGTCCGCCGGAGCGAGCCTGTCTCTTCCAGGTATAGCCGCTCCGTAGTGCCAATGAGTTTGACTGTCTCTATCCCCACAGAGTCGCCGAAACTTAGCACTCGGGCAGCAGGAACTTTTGAAAAGAACGCCCAAATTGGCATTTCACTCTGCGCCCGTTACGACCGATCATCCGCCCCCAGTAGCTGCGCACCTGTGCAACCAAGCCCTTTGACAGCCGGCGAACTTGGGGGAGCGCATGGAACGGAGGCTCTTTCTCACCGGTGTTAGCGCACTGCGCGGGATTCAGGACGCGTATGCTGAATGCCTGTGTCCGCCTGCGCTGTAAGGGGTGTTCGAGGCGTTTCGTGATCTTCGGTGCCCCGATCACTTGTTGCCCTGCTACGCGTCCAGAATCAGTTTGGCAAAGCGCGTCAGGGCGACATTGCCGCCGCTGACGAGGGCTCCCGCCCGCTTGCCTTCAAGACTGTCGGCCTCAGCACGCACCGCCGCTGCAGCCAGGCAGCCCTACGGCTCGACCACGGTCTTCATCTGTTGCGCGAAGAAGTGCATCATCTCTATGAGCTGCGCATCGCTGACAGTGGTGATCGCATCGACCTTGTCGCGGATGATCGGGAAATTGTGTTCACCGAGGTGGGTGACCACCGCACCGTCGGCGATGGAATGTGGGACCGGGATGGTGACGATTTCACCCTTGGCCAAGGACTGCTGGCGTCGTTGCCGGCCTCGGGCTCGGCGCCCACGATCCGGCAGCCCGGCGACAGCTCCGCCGCCGCAAGGGCTGCGCCAGCGAGAAGGCCACCGCCACCGAGGCAGACATACAGTGGTCCAGTCTTCGTGATCTGCGCTGCATAGGCGAGCGCCTGCGCATGGTTGCCGGAGGAATAGGCGACCACGGCGCGCACGCGCCGCCTCATCGAGAGGGAGGATTGAGTTAATTGCTCCACTTGAAGGCCCCGCCGCGCTGGAAATTCTCGCATTTGAAGTACACCTCCGCACCCGTCATTACATTGAAGGTGCGCGAGGTAAGCACCGGCGTCCTGCGCGCGAGACCTGATAGCGGGCCATGGCAGCTCGTACGTCTTCGAAGCAGGGCATTCTTCCGGACTGGGTGGCGATGAGCTCGCTCATACTGATGGTTCTCTGGTTTCGCAGGCGGCGTTCCGAGTGGCCCGCAAAGGACCCGAGAATGGGTCAGGGAAGCATGTCCTTCATCCGGTAATAAGCTCCCACGATGGGAAGGAACCAAGGCTTGCCGGTGTGCATCGGAACCGCATTCCAGGCCATGCCGTCGAGCGGGTTCGTGTCCTTACGGTCCATGGCAATGTCGGCCAGTACATTGCCGATCAAGGTCGATATCTGCGCACCATGCCCTGAATAGCCCATGCCGTAGATCACACAATCGGCCTGACGTCCGTTTTCTGGTTCGACACCGCCGAAAATCTTGCCCGTCCGCCGAACAGCATCCGGTTGTCCGGGGTGAGACGAAAGTAGTTGGCGATGTTGAGCGAGTTCGTATAGTTCCGGTTGCCTGGAATCGTCGCAGCGACCTCCTCCGAGGTGAGCGGGCGCGTCGCGATGATGAAGGAGGCAATCGGCATGATCCGTCGGCGAAAATAGCCGAAAGTCTCCGTCGTATAAGCGTCGGTCGCCAGAATGACCTGGCGGGTGGTCAGGGATCCGGTGGGCGTGGTCAGCCGCCAGCCGTTCGATACCCGTTCGCAGGCAGTGACGGGATTGTGTTCCCAGATCGTCGCGCCATGACGATGCGCGGCCTGGGCCATGCCATTGGCGTAGCGGCCCATATGCATCATCGCAGACTTCGGACAAAGCACGGCACCATGGAAGGCGTCCGAACCCAGCTCCTTGCGGAGGTCCTGACGTGAAAGCCATTCGACCGAGGGGTCAACCTCGCGGCGGATCTCTTCACACATCGCCTGCAGCCCCTTCACGTGCGAGGGCTTGGAGGCAAGTTTGAGCTTGCCTCCTCTTCGGAAGCTGCACTCGATCTTCTCTTCCTCGATGATGGCCTCGATCATGTCGATCGAGTCATCATAGGCACGCCACAAACGGCGCGCCTGGCTATCTCCGAATTGGGCCTTGGCGGCGCCGAAACTTGCGAAATGACCGCTGTTGAGGTGCCCGCCATTGCGGCCCGACGCACCATATCCGACATGCTCGGCCTCGATGAGAGCGACCTTCACGCCGGACTTGGCGAGCATGCGCGCAGCATTGAGGCCAGTGAAGCCTGCGCCGATCACCGCCACCTCGAAATCACCCGAGACGGGCGCGACCATGGCCCCGGCAAATGGAACCGAAGTATCATGCCAGTAGGAAGCAAATTTCATTGCGGGATGTCCTGTTGATCACGGTTGCCGCCCGACTGCGGTTGGCAGGCATCGCTGGAAGGTGTTGAGCCAGTCCACCAAACCGAGGGTGCGAGCCCGACCACCTCGAAGGTCGAGCGCTACGGCCCCCGCACTGCGCGGCATGGCTCCTCTCCCTGTTGAAGCTCCGGAAATGCCGGCGCAGTTCAGTGCTATATGGTTCGCGTTCATCATGTGGATCATCTCGATCCCACCGAGTATCAGCTGAGCAGCGTCGCTCACCTTCCTGCTCGTCTGAGTGAGAGTGTATGTCAGCTTCTGCCGGTGAGGTGCGACGCTAGCGATCTTTTTTCGCAACAATTGCCTGTTCTAAGGGCCGCAAACCACAGGATATTCTGTTTGAGTACAAACTCCGCAGCATGCTTCGGCGGGTAGCAGATTAGAATGCATCAAACACCGGAGTCCCGCCCATGCCTGCGCCGCTCATGCATATCGAATCCAGTTCATCCCTGCCTCGCGAGGCGGACGTCGTCGTCATCGGCGGCGGCGTGGCGGGCGTGTTC
>JAJFBI010000228.1 GCA_020697385.1 Microvirga sp.
AGTCGATGATCACGCAGGAACCCGTGCTGAA
Source organism: Microvirga sp. (assembly GCA_020697385.1). Taxonomy (GTDB): domain Bacteria; phylum Pseudomonadota; class Alphaproteobacteria; order Rhizobiales; family Beijerinckiaceae; genus Microvirga. The sequence continues at coordinate 32 of JAJFBI010000228.1, forward strand.
CGAGTTCTCGTCGCTGTTCCCGGCCACCATCGAACTCGCCACCTGCGCGATCATCTTCGCGCTTCTGCTCGGTATTCCTGCCGGCATCATCGCGGCGATCAAGCGAAACTCGATCTTCGACCATGGAGTCATGGGCATATCGCTCGCAGGCTATTCCATGCCGATTTTCTGGTGGGGTCTGATCCTCATCCTGCTGTTCTCGGTGCAGTTCGACCTGACTCCCGTCTCAGGCCGCATCGACGTGCTGTATTACATCGAGCCGATCACGGGCTTCCTGCTGATCGACACGCTCCTGTCGGATGAACCGGAGGCCTTCTGGTCCGCGGTCAGGCACCTGATCCTGCCCACCATCGTGCTGGGCACCGTACCGCTCGCGGTGATCGCCCGCATGACCCGCTCGGCGATGCTGGAAGTTCTCGGCGAGGATTATATCCGCACCGCCAAAGCCAAGGGCCTCTCCCGATTCCGGATCGTCGCTCTGCATGCCCTGCGCAACGCGCTGATCCCGGTCGTGACCGTGATCGGCCTGCAGATCGGCGTGCTGTTCACCGGCGCGATCCTCACCGAGACAATCTTCTCCTGGCCGGGTGTGGGCAAGTGGCTCATCGACGCCATCTTCCGGCGCGACTATCCCGTCCTGCAAGGCGGCGCGCTGCTGCTCGGCGTGGTCGTCATGAGCGTGAACCTTCTCGTCGACCTCGCCTACGGCCTCATCAATCCTCGCATCAGGCATACGCGATGACCACTGAAACCATGGAAGCTCCGGCCGTCGCAGTGCCGACGGCCACCCCTCCTCACCCCTTGCGCGAGTTCTGGGGTTATTTCAGCGCCAACCACGGTGCCGTCGCCGGTCTCGTGATCATTGTCGCGGTCGTGCTCACGGCCCTGCTGGCCGATGTGATCGCCCCCCACGATCCGAATCTCACCAACACCACGATCGCCCTGAAGCCGCCGTTCTGGCAGGAGGGCGGCTCGATCGCCTACCCGCTCGGAACCGATCCCATCGGTCGCGATATCCTGTCCCGCCTGATCTATGGGGCTCAGCTGTCGCTGCTCATCGGCATCGTGGTGGTGGCGATCTCCATTGCCATCGGCACCGTTCTCGGCCTTGTGGCGGGTTTCTTCCGCGGTCTGACCGAGATCTTCATCATGCGCTTGATGGACATCATCCTCACGCTGCCGAGCCTCCTGCTCGCCATCGTGATCGTGGCGGTCTTAGGACCAGGCCTGATGAATGCCATGCTGGCGGTGGCCCTGGTGATCCTGCCGCATTACGTGCGCCTTGCCCGCGCGGCGGTGATCACCGAAACCTCCAAGGACTACGTGACGGCTGCCCGCGTTAGTGGCGCCGGAACGACGCGCCTGATGTTCAGGGAAGTGCTGCCGAACTGCACCGCGCCCCTGATCGTGCAGGCGTCGCTCGGCATCTCCACGGCGATCCTGGACGCGGCGGCCCTCGGCTTCCTCGGCCTCGGCGCGCAGCCGCCCTCTCCCGAATGGGGCACCATGCTGGCCGATGCCCGCGAGTTTGTGCTCCGCGCCTGGTGGGTTGTGACGTTCCCCGGTCTTGCCATCCTCATCACGGTGCTTGCCTTCAACCTTCTGGGCGACGGTCTTCGTGACGCCCTCGATCCAAAACTGAAGCGCTGATCATGGCTCTTGTTGAAATTGAAAACCTGTCGGTCGAGTTCCCGACCCAAGGCGGCATCATGCGGGCCGTCGACGGCGTAAGCCTCAAGCTCGAAGAGGGCGAGGTTCTCGGCGTCGTGGGCGAATCCGGCTCCGGCAAAAGCGTCACGATGCTGGCCCTCATGGGCCTGATTCCCTACCCGGGCCGAGTAAGAGCCGACAAGCTCATGTTCAATGGCCACGACCTCCTGACGATCTCGGACAAGGACCGGCGCAAGCTCACCGGCAAAGATGTCGCGATGATCTTTCAGGAGCCGACGACCAGCCTGAATCCATCTTTCACGATCGGGTTCCAGCTCACGGAAACCCTGCGCCTGCACGAGGGCATGGACCGCAAGGCGGCCGAGCGCCGGGCCGTCGAACTTCTAGGCCAGGTCGGCATTCCCTCGCCGGAAAGCCGGCTGTCCGCCTATCCGCACCAGATGTCGGGCGGCATGAACCAGCGTGTGATGATCGCCATGGCCATCGCGTGCAATCCCAAGCTGCTCATCGCCGACGAGCCCACCACCGCTCTCGACGTGACGATCCAGGCGCAGATTCTCGATCTGCTCATCTCGCTCCAGAAGGAGCGCAAGATGGGTCTCGTCATGATCACCCACAACATGGGTGTGGTGGCCGACACCGCGCAGCGCGTGATGGTGATGTATGCCGGGCAGATCATGGAGGAGCGCTCCGCCGTCGACCTCTTCGCCTCGCCGCAGCACCCCTACACGGCAGCATTGCTGGCAGCGCTTCCCGAGCGCAGCGAAGGCGGGCGCCTGGCGACGATTCCCGGCGTGGTGCCCGGCCTCTATGACCGTCCCAAGGGTTGCCTGTTCAGCCCGCGCTGCGCCTATGCCACCGAGCATTCGCGCAACGTGCGCCCGGACCTGCGCTCCTGGGCGGGCGGCCATATCCGCTGCCATTATCCCCTCGGCGACCCGAACCGGAATGCCGAAATTCAGCATGATCATCCCGTTGGAACGGAGGCTGCGTCGTGAAGGCTCCCGTTGTCGAAGCCAAAGGCCTGAGGCAGGTCTATAAAATCAAGCGCGGCCTGTTCAAGGAGCCGGCAGCCCTGCAGGCCGTCGGCGGCATTTCATTTGCCATCGAGCCCGGCAAGACCCTCGCGGTCGTGGGCGAGTCGGGTTGCGGCAAGTCCACGCTTGCCCGCATGGTGACGCTCATCGAAAAGCCGACGGAGGGCACCCTCACCCTCGACGGCATCGATGCGGTGAACCCGCCGGCAAACTACGCCAAGGATCTGCGCCGCATGGTGCAGTTCGTGTTCCAGAATCCCTACGGCTCGCTCAACCCGCGCAAAAAGGTGGGCACGATCCTGGAAGAGCCGCTGGCCATCAACACCAAGCTCTCGGGCTCGGAGCGCACCGAGCGCGCCCGGGCCATGATGGCGAAGGTGGGCCTGCGGCCGGAGCACTATAACCGCTACCCGCACATGTTCTCCGGCGGCCAGCGCCAGCGCATCGCGATCGCCCGTGCGCTCATGCTCTCGCCGAAGCTCGTGGTGGCGGACGAGCCGGTCTCGGCCCTCGACGTGTCGATCCAGGCGCAGGTGCTCAACCTCCTCGCCGACCTGCAGGAGGAGATGGGACTTGCCTATCTCTTCATCTCGCACGATCTCGGCGTCGTCCGGCATATCGCCCATGACGTGCTGGTCATGTATCTGGGCAACGCAGTCGAGCATGGGCCGAAGGAGAAGATCTACGCGCGGCCGCTGCATCCCTACACGCAGGCGCTGCTCTCCTCCACACCCGGCATCACCGGCGTGAAGCGCAAGCGCATCGTGCTGAAGGGCGAACTTCCATCGCCGCTCAACCCGCCGAAGGGCTGTGTGTTCTCCACCCGCTGCCCCTATGTGACCGAGCGCTGCAAGGTGGAGCGTCCTGCCCTGCGGGAGCTCGACGGGCGGCAGGTCGCCTGCCACTATGCCGAGAACTTCCTGAACGAAGAGGCGGCTTAAAGCCTCATGCAGGCAACGGCAGTCGCTTGGCTGCCGTTGCTTCATTCGCGCTCGACGAGTTGACAGGCTCCGGCAGCTTTTCCTCGCCGGTCGCCACCTTCAGGCATTGCACCACCGCATCACGCAGGGACGAGACGTAGTAATTGGCGCCGAGTGTGGCGCGCATCGTCTCGCTCTTCAGCACGGCATCCTCCGCAGGCCATAGGCCAACCACGGTCGGAGCCTTCGACTTCTGCTTCAGCCGCCGCAGCAGATAGCGCAGATGGGCCGGCGTGCCGCTGGTATCCTCCGGTTCAGGCTCCACATCGTCATGCCCGCCCAGATCCTGCACCAAGGCGCGGATCACATCCCTGACCTGATCGAGCTGGCGATGGGTAAGAACACCGCGCGTCGCATCGTTGGCCGCGAGCTGAAGCCCTCTCAGGGCAACCTCATCGTAGTACGAGGTGAGCGAGCGTTCCTTCAGGAGCAGTTCGGCGGATTCCAAGGCTTCGTCCGGGTCGCCCGCGAGCATGCGCTGGTAGAGGTTCTCGTCCGGCGTCAGGGCAGGCCTGTCACCGAGAAGCACGTCAAGGAATTCGAGCCGCTCCACATGCCGGCCCAGCACCACCAAGCATAAGGTTAGGGGCGTTGCGATGAGAAGGCCGACCGGTCCCCAGATCCAGGTCCAGAAGATGGCCGAGATGACGACCGAAAAGGGCGAAAGACCCGTGCTCTGCCCATAGACGATGGGCTCGACCACATGGCCCATCAGGGGTTCGCCGATGGCATAGAGCGCCAGGGTCATGAGGGCCATCGACCAACCGGGATCCACGGCGGCGGCGAGCAGGATCGGCGGCACGGCAGCGAGAAACGAGCCAATGTAGGGGACGAAGCGCATGAGGGCCGCAAAGACGCCCCACAGGATCGGGCTCGGCACGCCGATCAGCCAAAGGCCAATCGCGGCCACGACACCGAAGGACGCGTTCAGGGCTAACTGGGTCAGGAAGTAACGGCTGAGGCGCCGTGCGGCATCGTCCATGGCGGCCGTGGCGCGATGCAGGTCGCTGGCTCCGAACAGGCGGATCATGCGGTCACGCAAATCCTCGCGCTGCATGAGGATGAAGACCAGAACCACAAACACGATGCCCATGGTGGCCAGCGGCTCGAGCAAGGGCAGAAGCACATTGCGGGCCACCTGGGCCGGTGTTGGATCCGGCTCGTGCACCTCCACCGGGAGAGGGTTCGGCTCGGCAGGCGGCGGGGGCGCGGCGACACTGGGAGATGCCGGCGCCTTCTGTTCTGGTGGCGGCTCCGCGACGGCCTGATCGAAGCGACGGCCGAAATCCTTCAGGAGCGCCGGCAGCTTGCCGAGAGAACCCTCGCGCAGGTGTCCGATCTTGGTCTCAATGGTGCTCTGATAGCGCGGCAGATCGGATGCCAAGCCCGCCACCTGGAAGCCGATGACGGTAGCCAGGGACACCATGATGCCTAATGCGACCAGAACGGCAATGATGACAGCCGGCACACGGCCCAGGCGCCCCCGGCGCAGCAACTCGACGAAGGGCGCAAGCACGAACGCCAGCAGGATGGCGAGCACGACGGGCAGGAACACCTCGCGCCCGACATAGAGCGCGGCCAGCACGACGACGCCCACGGCCAGGGTCAAAAGGCCGGAAAGCCCTGGGACGCCGGGCGGCTCGATCTCCGTCTCCGGAGGGGGCACAGGAGTGGGTGCGGGACGCATATATCGGTCTCTACAGGCCGCGAGACGATCCCGCTGGCCTGCAAACAACGTGCTGAAGCCTGAAACGATCCTTAACCTTGGCCGAAAGCTTGGCCTCTCGAAACGCTGGGACCTTTTGCCATCTGCAAGCCGCCGGGCTGCAAACCCATTTCATAAGTCCGAAATCCCCGCCGAGCGGCTCCAATCTCCCATGTCGATCACCAGACGCAACCTTCTGATCGGGGCAGCCCTTGCTGCCTCCTCTACCGCCCAAGCTCAACAGGACAAATCTCACTCGATGCCTATGACCGCAAAGCGCAATGCGTTCAAAAGCGGCGGCAAAACCATTGCCGTCGAAACCTTTCAAGGATCCGGCTCCTCGCCCCGTCCCACGCTGGTCATGCTGCACGGCGCCGACGGCTTGGGCTACAACAGCCAGTATCGCGAAGCGGCCCGCACCGTGGGGGCCGCTGGCTATCAGGTGCACCTGATCCACTATCTCGACCGCACGGGCGAGAAGCGGGCTTCGTTCAGCACCCTGTTCCAGAACTTCATGCCCTGGATGAGCACCGTCCAGGATGCCCTGAGCTTTGCGGCGACTCATCCGGGTGCGGATCCTGGCCGCATCGGCATTGTGGGCATTTCATTGGGAGCCGCCCTGGGGTTGGCCGTGTCGAGCACCGATCCTCGGGTAAAGGCGCTGGTGAACTATTTCGGCCCGCTGCCGCAGGGCGCGGTCGCCACCACGTCTCGCCTGCCGCCGACCCTGGTGCTGCACGGCTCGGCCGATCCCATTGTGCCGGTGGCCAACGCCTATGCGGTGGAAGCCCTGCTGCGCCAGCAGAACGTGCCGCACGAGGTGAAGGTCTATCCGGGTCAGGGCCACGGATTCAGGGGCGCGGCGGAAGAGGATGCGACCCGTAGGGCACTGGCCTTCCTGCAGCGTCACCTTGCCGGCAGCAGGGCGGGGGTCAATGCAGACCCACTTTCCGTGGATGGCTGATACGACTAAGAGTTCAGGTCTTCAGATTAGTAAGCAGGAGCGATCATGACGGCTTCCGACGCAACTCTCGCGGGCAATCCCCTCCTCACGCAATGGTCGACCCCGTTCGGCCTTCCGCCCTTCGAGAACATCGCGCCGGAGCATTACAGACCGGCCTTCGATCACGCTCTTGCCGAGCAGCAGGCGCAGATTGCGGAAATCGCCGCGAACGCGCAATCTCCGAGCTTCGCCAACACCATCGAGGCCCTGGAGCGCAGCGGCCGGACGCTCAAGAAAGTGAGGCTCGCATACCAACGACGCGATCCAGGCCATCGAGCGCGAGATGGCGCCGATCCTCGCCAAGCACCGCAACAGCATTTTCATGAACGAGGCGCTCTACCGGCGTGTGGCCGCGCTCTACGACAAGCGCGAGAGCCTCGGCCTCAATCCTGAGCAGATGCGCGTTCTCGACCGCTATCACACCATCTTCGTGCGCGCCGGCGCCAAGCTCGGGCCTGAGGAGAAGAAGCGGCTCGCCGCCATCACTGAGCGGCTCGCAAGCCTCGGCACGCAGTTCTCGCAGAACGTGCTGGCGGATGAGAAATCCTACCAGCTCGTTCTCGACGGCGAGGCGGATCTCGAAGGCCTGCCCTCCTTCCTGCGCGAGGCAGCCGCCCAGGCCGCGGAAGAGCGTGGGCTCAAGGGCAAGTATGTCATCACGCTGTCCCGCTCCAGCATCGAGCCGTTCCTGCAATTCTCCAAGCGGCGCGACCTGCGCGAGCAGGCTTTCAAGGCCTGGGCCGCTCGCGGCGACAATGGCAATGCGACCGACAACAAGGCCACCATCGCCGAGACGGCGGCCCTGCGCGCCGAGCGGGCGAAGCTTCTCGGCTATGAGACTTTCGCCGACTTCAAGCTCGCCGACACCATGGCGAAGACGCCCGACAACGTGATGAAGCTCCTGAACGACGTGTGGACGCCGGCCCGCGCCCGTGCCGAGGAGGAGCGCAACGACCTGCAGGCTCAGGCGCAGTCCATCGGCGACAACATCGCCATCGAGCCGTGGGACTGGCGCTATTATGCCGATCAGGTTCGCATGGCGCGCCACAATCTCGATGAGGCTGTCATCAAGCCCTATTTCCAGCTCGACCGCATCATCGAGGCCTCCTTCGAGACAGCGCATCGACTCTTCGGCCTGAGCTTCCAGGAACTGAAGGATTTCCCAAAGTATCATCCTGACATCCGCGCCTGGAAGGTGGTGGATGCGGACGGCCAGGATATCGGCACCTTCATCGGGGATTATTTCGCGCGCTCGTCGAAGCGCAGCGGCGCTTGGATGAGCGCCTTCCGCTCGCAGGAACGGCTCACCGACGACATTCGCCCGATCATCGTCAATGTGATGAACTTCGCCAAAGGCGGCGCGGGCGAGCCGTCGCTCTTGAGCTTCGACGATGCACGTACCCTGTTCCACGAGTTCGGCCATGGCCTGCACGGTCTACTCTCGAACGTGACCTATCCGCTTCTGGCGGGCACGGCCGTGTCAACGGACTTCGTGGAATTGCCTTCGCAGCTCTATGAGCACTGGCTCTCGCAGCCGGATATCCTGCGCCGCTATGCGACCCATTACCGGACCGGCGAGGCGATTCCGGAAGAACTGCTCGAGCGACTCATGGCTGCGCGCAACTTCAACCAGGGTTTCGCCACGATCGAGTATCTCGCCTCGGCCTTCGTGGACCTCGAACTACACCGCCGCAAGGACCAGAGCAATCTCGACGCGTCAGCCTTCGAGGCGGAGACCTTGCGGAAAATCGGCATGCCGCGCGAGATCATCATGCGCCACCGCACGCCGCATTTCACGCACGTGTTCTCCGGCGACGGCTATTCGTCAGGCTATTACAGCTATCTCTGGTCGGAGGTGCTGGACGCGGATGCCTTCACGGCTTTTGAGGAGACAGGCGACGCGTTCAACCGGGACATGGCGGACAAGCTGAAGCGCTTCATTTACTCCGCTGGCAACCTGCGCGATCCGGCAGAAGCCTACACGGCGTTCCGGGGACGCCTGCCCACGGCAGATGCGCTCCTGGCCAAGCGTGGATTGGTCGCTACGGGTGCGGATGCTTGATTGAGAAGATGGCGGGCTCGAGAGAGCCCGTCACGCCGTGCCGGCGACAGCGACGCGCACACGTCGCGGCATATGAAACCGGATGCGACTGACGCGAGGATGATCCTTCGGGGTTACCTCGGAAGAGGCGAGCGGACGCAGGATGCTTTTGAGGAAATTCATTCCCTTGGGATCAATTTCCAAGGCTTTCGCATCGAGCACCGGCATGGGCGCCTTCCCTTGTTGTTTGTGTTTGTCTGGAAACGCAACGCCTACAAAGAAGAACCCGCACACATGAGCAAAGTTCCTTGCGTCAGCGAGCGAACCTCAACTCGCTGACCTGGCGCGACACCTGTCCTGGCATCACAAGAGACGACGGAAAATAGGCTTTATTGGGGCTGTCGGGAAAGCGCTGCGGCTCCAGGCAAAGCCCACCGTGACGGCCGTACCTGACCCCTCCCAGGCCCTCTACCGGAATGTCCATCAGATGCCCGTCGTAGAATTGAACGCCGGGCTCCGTGGTCCAGAGTTCCATGGACACCCCGCTCTTCATGGACGCGAGGGTCGCGGCATGCCGGAGGAAGTCGTAGCCGGTATTCGCCACGCGTCGGATCTCTCCCGTGGGAATGAGATCCGGGCGGGTCGGCGTGGTGTAGTCGGCCGCGATCATCAGATGATGAGCAAGAATGTCCGCACTGCCATCGAGATTGAAATAGCCATGGGTGGTGAGGTTGACCGGTGTGGGCTGGTCGCAGGTGGCCTCAAGCACGATCCGCAACCCACATGACGGCAGGAGCGTGTAGGTGCAGGTGGCCATAAGCCGGCCCGGATAGCCCATGTCGCCATCCTCCGACACGAGGCTCAAGGTGACGCTGGTGTCACTATGGTCGACAGGGCTCCAGAGCCGCGTGCCGAAGCCCATGGTGCCGCCATGCAGCTGGTTTCGGCCCTCGTTGGCATCGAGACGATAAGTCTCTCCGTCGAGGGTGAAGCACGCGCCTCCAATGCGGTTGGCGTGGCGCCCGACGATGGCGCCGAAATAGGGGGAATGGGCGACGTAATCCTCGACGGAATTGAGCCCAAGCACCACGCGCTGCTGGCCTGCCGCTGAGGGCACAACGAGATCGCGCACCACCGCCCCCCAGGTCAGGACCTTCATCTCCATGCCGTCAGGACCTGTGAGTGAGACCTGCAGGACATCCTGGCCGTTGAGGGAGCCGAAGCGCTCGATGCTCATGGTGCCTATCCCTCGAAGATATTGGTCTTCAGCCCGCGGATGCCGCCGGTCTCCACCTTGAAGAGATGGCCCGCCATCACGTCGATATGCGGATCCCGCCCGATGGCCGCGGTGGTGATGTAGAGCGTGGTGAGATCGGGCCCACCGAAGGCGCACTTCGTCACCTGGGCGGTCGGCACCGACACGGTGCGCTCCACCGTCCCATCGGGAGCAAACCGCGTGATGCGCGAGGCGCCCCAGTGGCAGACCCACACATGCCCCTCCGCATCGACCGCCATGCCGTCCGGATGGCCCCAACTCTGCTCGAAGCGGGTAAACGGGCGCGGCTCGCCCCGATGGCGCCCTCGCCCGCGTCGAGGGCATAGATCGTCTGGCCTGTCGTGTCGGTCGCATAGATCGTCCGTCCGTCATGGCTGAAGGCCGGGCCGTTGGTGACCACGATGCCGGAATGGAACTGGGTCAGCTCCCTGCCGTCCCAGCGCCAGAAAGCCCCGGAGGCATTCTCCTCCTCGTCGTCCATGGTGCCGAAATAGATCGCCCCGTCTGGGCCCACATGCCCGTCATTGATGCGGTTGCTCGGCTTGTCCACGCGGAAATGCTCCTTCGTCTCCGGCCGGTAGCGCCACACTCCGGGGTTCTTGATGTCGACCCAGAACAGGGTGTTCGAGCGGTGATCCCAAACCGGTCCCTCCCCCAGCACGCAGGCGCTGGCCACCGCCACATGCGGCGTTTCCGGGTGAACGGCTGGATGGGTCATGGCTTTCCCTTGAATAAGGCTCGTGATCTGCTTCTCGCTCTGCCGGTAACTCCGGCAGCGTCCGTTGGGTCCCGTCGGTTATTCGCTCTCGGCAATCTGGCGAGCCAGCCTGACGAGGCTCAGGTCCGACCCGGCGGGGCCCATCAGGGACAATCCCAGGGGAGCGCCCGACCGGGAGGCGAGCGGGATCGACACCTGGGGCAGGCTGGACAGCACCGACAGGCAGAGCAGGTTCAGGGCGTTGTTGCGGTAATCGTTCAACGATTCGTCGCTCTCCGTGAGAAGCGGGGCGATGTCGGGCATGGTCGGCAGGATCAGTACCGCATCCGTGCCGAGCAGAGCGTTGAACCGCTTGCGGAACGCAGCGCGAATCACCTGAGCCTCCGTGAACTGGCTATCGGTCACGGCTTTCGAGAATTCGAAGCGATCGGCCACGCCAGGGCCGAGGGGCGGATTGTAGCGCTCGATCATCGGTCCATCCACCGTCCAGGCCTCCCGGCTTTGGATGTAGCGCATGGCCCAGTAGAGCGCCGTAAAGCTCTCCGTGGCCACATCGACCTTCTGCACCTCACCCAGCACGGTTTCAGTCTGGCGCAGGGCCGGCGCGAGCGCCTCCCGCACTGGCCCGTGGAGCAGGCCGAAGGCGTCCCGCGCTAGGAGCACCCGGGGGTTCTGCGGCAGGGGCGTGTCATCGTCACCCAGCAGCACCGCGCCGACCTGCTCGAACGTGGCACCGTCACGGGTGAAGTAGCCGCAGGTGTCGAAGGACGGAGCGAGATCGTGACAGAGTTCCAAGCTCACCCGGGCATGGGTTGGCCGGATACCGAAAAGGCCGCAATGATTGGCCGGTGCCCGCACGGAACCGCCCGTGTCGGTGCCGAGGGCAAAATCGCATAACCCGTTCGAGACGGCGGCTGCCGAACCGGAGGACGAGCCGCCAGGGATGCGGTCGGGCGCGCCGCCGTTCACCGGGGTGCCGAAATGGGCGTTCTTGCCGCTCATGGAGAAGGCGAGTTCGTCCGTGATCGTCTTGCCCACGAGCCGCGCACCGGCGTCGAGCAGCTTCTGGACCGTCGGTGCCGTCCGGGTCCTGATGCCGGACATGGCCAGCATGTGAGGCGATCCCGCGCTCGTCGGGTAGCCCGCTACATCGAACAGATCCTTGGCGGCAAAGGTCAGGCCGGACAGCGGCCCCGTCGGCGCATGGGGAACCGGAATGGCCGGATAAGGCATGAAGGCATGGGCGGGATCGCGGTCGAGGAGCATGGATCTGCCATATAAGGGAACGGAAAGGACGGCGAATGTGTCATCCTCTCCCGGCAAGGGGCAAGGCAGGATTTCATGAACCTTGGCAGTTTGTGCCTTTCTTCTCGACCCGATTGGCCCTAAATCCTCGCACATTCTCGATTGAAGGGATGCCGTGATGGCGACAACATCGACGATCCGCTGGCTGGCTCCGGCTTGGCTTGCTCTTGGAGCGGCGCTCGCCCTCGGGGGATCTGCGGCTCAGGCGCAGCAGGCTCCGATCAAGATCGGCGAGCTGAATTCCTACGCGCAGTGGGCGGCCTTCACCGTGCCCTACCGCAACGGCTGGCAGATGGCCCTGGACGAGATCAACGCCAAGGGCGGCGTGCTCGGCCGCAAGATCGAGATCGTCTCACGCGATGACGGCGCCACCACGGGCAGCGCCACCCGCGTGGCCGATGAGCTCGTGAGCCGCGAGGGCGTCTCGCTGCTGTTCGGCTCGTTCCTGTCCAATGTCGGCGTCGCCATGGCCGACTACGCCAACCAGAAGAAGATCGTCTATATCGCGGCCGAGCCGCTCACCGACGCCGTGACGATGGCGCAGGGCAATCGCTACACCTTCCGCATCCGGCCCAACAACTTCATGCAGGTCGGCATGCTGGTGGATCAGGCAAAAGCCTCCGGGGCCAAGCGCTGGGCCATCGTGGCGCCGAACTACGAGTACGGCCAGTCGGCAGCCGCCGTCTTCAAGCGCCTGATCCAGGAGCGGGTGCCCGGAGCCCAGATCGTCGCCGAGCAGTATCCGGCGCTCGGCAAGATCGAGGCCGGCGCCACCGCGTCCGCGATCGAGCAGGCCAAGCCCGACGGCATCTTCAACGTGCTCTTCGGCCCTGACCTCACCCAGTTCGTCCGCGAGGGCAACACCCGCGGCCTGTTCGAGGACACGACGGTTCTCTCGCTCCTGACAGGCGAGCCCGAATGGCTCCTGCCGCTCAAGGACGAGGTGCCCGAAGGCTGGACCGTGACCGGCTATCCCTGGGACGAGATCAAGGAGCCCAAGCACAAGGCCTTCATCGATGCCTATCGGGCCAAGTACAACGACACGCCGCGCCTCGGCTCGCTGCTGGGCTACATGGTCATGACCATGATCGGCAATTCCATCGAGCGTGCCGGCTCCACCGAGACGGATGCGATCATCAAGGCGCTGGAGGATGCGAAGTTCGATACCGTGATCGGCCCCGTCACCATGCGCGGCATCGACAACCAGGCCACCATGGGCGCCTGGGTCGGCAAGCTCGTGCTGAAGGGTGCTGCCGGCGGCATGACGGACTGGACCTATCAGGACGGCGCCTCTTTCATGCCGACGGAGGCCGAGGTGAAGGCGGTTCGGAAGGACTGACGTGCCTTCACCCTCCCCTTGAGGGGGAGGGTCGACCGTAGGTCGGGGTGGGGTGGCACCACAACAGAAAACCAGTCATGCCGAACATCAACCGCTTCAGACGTCAGAGAGCAAAACAGCTTCGCTCGAATGCCACCGAGCCGGAACAGGCTCTCTGGCGCACCCTGAAGAACATCCCCGTCTACGGCAGTCACTTCCGGCGACAGGTGCCGATCGGTCCCTATGTTGCCGACTTCGCCTGCCTGAAGGGGCGCCTCATCATCGAGCTTGATGGCGGTCATCATTCGCAAGATGATGTCACCATCAAAGACGAACATCGAACCCGATGGCTTGAAAGCGAAGGCTACCGCGTGGTCCGCTTCTGGAACGCCGAGCTGACCGAGAACATGAACGGCGTTCTCGATACCATTTACGCAGCCTTGTATGGCGCGCCTCAATCCGAAGCCGTTGCGCTTCCCACCCCGCCCCGGCCTGACAGCCGACCCTCCCCCTCAAGGGGAGGGTAAGAAATGGATCCCTCTTTCCTCGCCGTTCAGGCCCTCAGCGGCCTGTCCAGCGCCTCCTCGCTCTTCATCACCGCCTGCGGTCTGACGATCGTCTTCGGTGTCACGCGGATCGTGAACTTCGCGCACGGTTCGCTCTACATGATCGGCGCCTACACGGCCGCGACCCTCGTGCCGCGGCTGCTCGAACTCTCCTTCGGGCCCGTCACCTTCTGGGCCGGCATTCTTATCTCGGCGCTCATCGTCGGGATCATCGGCGTGATCATCGAGGTTCTGCTCCTGCGGCGCATCTACGGCGCACCGGAGCTCTTCCAGCTGCTTGCTACCTTCGGAATCGTGCTCGTGGTGCAGGATCTCGTGGTGCAGGTCTTCGGCCCGCAGGACATTCTCGGGCCGCGCGCTCCCGGCCTGCGCGCGCCGGTGGAGATTCTCGGACGACGCTTTCCATCCTACGAACTCGTGCTGATCGCGGCAGGCCCCATCGTGCTGGGGCTCGTATGGCTTCTGTTGCGCAAGACCCGCTTCGGCGTGCTGGTGCGGGCCGCCACGCAGGACCGCGACATGGTGGCCTCGCTCGGAGTCAACCAGGCGCTGCTGTTCACCGGCACGCTGTTTCTGGGCGCCTTCCTTGCCGGCCTCGGCGGCGCGCTGCAGATTCCGCGCGTGTCGGCGAATACGGGCATGGATCTGTCCATCATCGCGGAAGCCTTCGTCGTGACGGTGGTCGGCGGCATGGGCAGCGTGCCGGGCGCCTTTCTCGCGGCGCTCATCATCGGGCAGCTCCAGGCCTTCGGCATCCTGATCTTTCCGAAGAGCACCCTCGTCGTCGTCTTCCTTCTGATGGCCGTGGTGCTGGCGATCCGGCCGCATGGCTTCTTCGGCCGGGCCGAAATCGTCGGCGGAACGCATGCGGTAGGCATTGCCAGCCGCTCGCCCCTGCCCGGCCGTCGCTTCATGCTGCTGGTCGTGATTGCCGTTCTGGCCGCCTTCCCGCTTTTGGCGGATGCCTATCTCCTGAAGGTCGCGACCGAGATCCTGATCTTCGCGCTCTTCGCCTTCAGCCTGCAGTTGCTCATCGGCGTGGGTGGCATCGTGAGCTTCGGCCATGCGGCCTTCTTCGGTCTCGGCGCCTACGGGGCGGCGCTTGCCGTCAAATGGTACGGGGTCTCGATGGAGGCGGCGCTGCCTCTCGGCCTTGCGCTGGCGGCCCTCGGTGCCGGCTTGGTCGGCGCATTCGTGGTGCGCCTGTCCGGCATCTATCTCGCCATGATGACGCTGGCCGCGGCCCAGATCCTCTATGCGGTCGCATTCCAATGGGTCGAGGTGACCGGCGGAGACAACGGCATCGTCGGCGTCTGGCCCTCGTCCTGGGCGAGCGGGCCGATTCCCTACTACTTCCTGACTGCCGCACTGACCGTGGTGGCGGTGCTGCTTCTCAAGCGCATCATCGACGCGCCTTTCGGCTATGCCTTGCGGGCAGCCCGTGACTCGGAAGCCCGCGCTGAAGCCATCGGCCTCCAGATCCGTCAGCATCGGTGGATGGCTTTCATGATCGCCGGCGCCGCGGCCGGCCTCGCAGGTGGCCTCTATGCGTTTTCCCGCGGCTCGGTCGATCCGAGCCTGCTCGGCATCTCCACCTCCGTGGACGCGCTCACCATGCTGCTGCTCGGCGGCATCCAGACCGTCATGGGGCCGCTCGTGGGCGCCGCGGCCCTGCATGCCCTGCGCGACTGGATCATGCCGCTCACGTCGCTCTGGCGTCTGCTCCTGGGCCTGAGCATCATCGCCATGGTGCTCATCTTTCCGCGCGGCCTCGTCGGCACCGTCCGTGACTGGTGGGGGGCGCGGGCATGACGCTTCTTGCCGTGAACGGCCTGCACAAATCCTTCGGCGGCGTGGTGGCGGCCCGGCACGTGACCTTTACGGTTGCGCGCGGCGAAATGCTGGCGATCATCGGGCCGAACGGCGCCGGCAAATCCACCGTGTTCAACATGGTCGGCGGCCAGCTCACGCCCGATCGCGG
>JAJFBI010000229.1 GCA_020697385.1 Microvirga sp.
GTTCCTCTCCCTTACCGATGTGGGACAGGCCGCCTTTGGGCCCCTCAACCAAGCTTCCGCCAATCAGATCGGCGCCATGCTGTCGAAGCTCTCGAGCGCCGAGCAGCAGAAACTGGTGCAGGCTATGGCCCTTGTAGAGCGCCTCATCGGCGGCTCGGCGCCGGAAGCCTCCTACACCCTCCGCCCGCACCGAGTTGGGGACATCGGCTGGATCGCGCATCGCCAAGGACTGCTCTATGCCGAGGAATATGGTTGGGACGAAACCTTCGAGGCGCTGGTTGCGGAGATTGCCGCCGCGTTCGTCAGGAATTTCGACCCGGATTGGGAGCGTTGCTGGATTGCGGAACGGGACGGTGAGATCGTCGGCAGTGTCTTCCTGGTGCGTCACTCAAACGAAATCGCCAAACTCCGGCTGCTCTATGTGGAGCCTTCCGCAAGAGGGCTCGGCCTTGGGCGACGGCTCGTCGATGAATGCATAACGTTCGCCAGAGCTAAGGGATACCGGACGCTGACCCTATGGACCAACGACGTGCTCGCGGCAGCACGCGGGATCTATCAGGCGACAGGCTTCCGGCTGGTGAAGGAGGAGGCGCATCGTTCCTTCGGCAAGGATCTTATCGGGCAGACTTGGGATCTCGACCTGTGAGGCGGCATGAAACGCTCGCCCTCGCCGCCGCTGCAGTGACGGGCGTGCAGGTCGGGGCCGCTCTTGTGGCGAGCCGCTTCGTCATCCATGACATCGGGCCTGCCTCCTTGGCGTTCCTGCGCTATGCAGTCGCCGTTCTATGCCTTGCTCCATTCGTGATCGCAGGTGGACGCGTGCGGTTCGCACCACGCGATCTTCTCGTCGTGATGGGCCTCGGGATCGTCCAGTTCGGCATTCTCATCGCGCTGCTGAACCTCGGTCTTCAATTCATCTCGTCCACCCGTGCGGCGCTCCTGTTTTCCACGCTTCCGCTGATGACGATGATCGCCGCAGCCTCTCTCGGACGCGAGCGCCTCACCGGCGCCAAGTCGGCCGGGGTGATATTGACCGTCATCGGTGTTGCAATCGCCTTGGGTGAGAGGCTGGTTGCCGAGAGTGGAGCGAGCGATGGTCTCGGGGCAGTGCTTGTACTTGCTGCGGCACTTTGCGGGGCCGTCAGCTCCATTTTCTACCGCCCTTATCTCTCCCGCTATCCCACGCTCCCTGTCGGGGCTTTAGCGATGGTGGCCTCGGTCGTGTTCTTGGCTGGTCCAGCAGGCCTGGAAGGGCTCTTCACGGAAGGAACGCGCCTCGATCAGCGCGGTTGGATCGTCGTCCTCATGATCGGTCTCTCAAGCGGCGTCGGCTATGTTCTATGGCTGTGGGCGCTTAAGCACACGACTCCGACCCGGGTGACCGTTTTCCTCTCCCTGAGCCCTATTACGGCATCGCTGCTCGGTGCGCTCATCCTCGACGAGCCGTTCACGCTTGGCGTGCTTCTAGGGCTCGCCGGTGTCGTAGGCGGGTTGTGGCTTGCGACGAGAACAGGTGCGGGTGAGCTGCGGTGAGAAAGGTGGGGTGCTTCGACATCGAACGGGAGGTCGCCTGTCTCATTATTTTGGCCGCTAATCATAGACACGATGCTTTAGAATAAAGCTTTGCTTGTTGGCTACGCATTATAGCTTAGAAAGTATAAAAACTAAATATTGTAGATATTGTGGCTCAGTTTGGTGCGGTTTCGCACACACACATGCATATTATCTCTGCTAATGTCCTCCCTGCAGGCTTAGCAATACAGAATCTTAGCTTTATATAGTTCCTCAATCACAACTCTGTGGGTCGAAAATACACCTGGAAACCTATCGGCTCGAATGCGTTAAGCCTGTGTTCTTATGGCGAGAAGCCATGCCTAACCCAAGCACAGGAGACTTCTTATGAAGAGGATCGCACTCATTGCTGGCGCCGGTCTGATGGCCCTTTCCGGCATCGGTTCTGCCGTCGCGCAGCCGGCTTCTGGAACGCCGAACTCCCCATTCCCTTTTGCGGCTCCGCATGAAATCCATTGGATCAATGGTGTGCCGTGCCGCACCGTCTATGACTACAGCTCCAAAACCAGAATTCCAGTGGCTTGCGCCGGTCCGGTGGCTGGCGTCTCAGGTGCTCCGATGGCGATGGACACCGACGTGGTCGCAACCGGCAGCATCGCTCCGGCTCCCGTCGGTCCTATGATGGGTGCGCCCATCTCGGGAACTCCTAACTCTCCGTTCCCTCATGCCGCACCGCATGAAATCCGCTACATCAACGGCGTGCCTTGCAGGACGGTCCTTGACCCGCAGTCGAACACCCGCGTTCCGGTTGCCTGCGCGCGGTAATTTCCACCTTTTCAGCAAAGGGCGCGGATCTTACAGGTCCGCGCCCTTTTTCTCAGGCTATGCTGGAGGAGCCCGAAGCTCACGCCTTTGATCTTGTGGCTCTGCCTATTCCGAAATCACTCTACTCTGCCGCATGCCTCAGAGGCAGGAAGCCGATGGGCTGGCGCTGCGGCCCCGTCTGCTTGAGGGTGCCGACCAGTTCCTCATATTCCCGCTCCATCTCGGGCGTAACGGAGGGGCGCGTCTCGCGCAGGGCCTGCTCGAAATGCGCCATGGTCACGCTCTGCGCTTGAAGCGATTCCCGCAGGGCGAAAAGGCCGGCCCGGCGGGTCAGGTCCTCAAGATCGGCTCCCGTATATCGGTCGGTTCGTTCGGCGATGGTGTCCAGATCAATGTCGGGTCCAAGCGGCATCGTCTTGGTGTGGATGCCGAGGATATGCCGCCGACCCTTGGCATCGGGAACCGGCACGTAGATCAACTCGTCCAAGCGGCCGGGCCGCAGCAGGGCAGGGTCGATGAGATTGGGCCTGTTCGTTGCCGCCAGCACCACGACACCCTGCAACTCCTCAAGCCCATCCATCTCGGCCAGAATCGTGTTGACCACTCGCTCCGTGACGGCCGGCTCTCCGAGACCGCCCCCCCGGACGGGGGCAAGGGAGTCGATCTCGTCGATGAAGATCACCGTTGGTGCAACCTGGCGAGCGCGGGCGAAGAGGCGGGAAACCTGCTGCTCGGATTCGCCATACCATTTGGACAGGAGGTCCGAGGATTTGGTGGCAACGAAATTGGCCTGTGACTCGCGGGCGACCGCCTTCGCCAGCAGGGTCTTGCCGGTTCCCGGAGGGCCGAAGAGCAAGAAGCCTTTGGCCGGTCTGATCCCGAGGCGGCGGAAGGATTCCGGACTTTTGAGGGGAAGCTCGACACCCTCGCGCAAGCGGGTGCGCGCCTCCTCGACACCGCCGATATCGTCCCAGGTGACGTTGGGCACCTGGATCATGATTTCGCGAAGCGCAGACGGCTGGACGCGTTTCATTGCATTCAGGAAATCCTGCCGGTTCACCTGCAGGCTCTCGAGCACATTCGACGGGATGCCGTCCCGCAGACTAATCCCGGGCAGAATGCGCCTCAGCGAGTCCATGGCGGCCTCGCGGGACAGCGCCGCAAGATCCGCCCCGACGAAGCCGTAGGTCGTGCGGGCAATCTCGTCCAGGTTCACGTCCTCGGCCAGGGGCATGCCTCGGGTATGAATGCCCATGATTTCCCGTCGGCCCGGCTCGTCCGGTACCCCGATGACGATCTCGCGATCAAACCGGCCCGGACGGCGCAGCGCCTCGTCGATGGCTTCGCGGCGGTTCGTCGCTCCGATCACCACGATGTTCTGGCGCGGCTCCAATCCGTCCATGAGGGTGAGAAGCTGCGCCACGATGCGCCGCTCGACCTCGCCGGTTACTTCCTCGCGCTTGGGCGCGATGCTGTCGATCTCGTCGATGAAGATGATCGCCGGCGCATTCTGCTGCGCTTCCTGAAAGACCTGGCGCAGCCGCTGCTCCGACTCGCCATAGTGACGGCCCATGATCTCAGGGCCGGCAATATGGTAGAACTGCGCTTCCGTCTCGTTGGCGACGGCTCGCGCCAGCCGGGTCTTGCCGGTTCCGGGCGGGCCGTAGAGTAGCACACCCTTGGGAGGGTCGATGCCCAGGCGCTGGAACAGCTCGGGGTGGCGAAGCGGCAGTTCCACCATCTCGCGCAACTGATCGACCGTGCTTCCGAGCCCGCCGATATCGTCATAGGTGACGTCGGCGCGCCGGGCTTCCCGCGGCTCCTCGAATTGCGGACGGAGTTCGATCTCCGTCTCTGCCGTCACGTGCACGATGCCGCGCGGTTGGGTCGTGACGACGACGAGGCGGATCTCCTGGAGGCCATAGGCCGGAATGTTGAGCAGGCCGCGCAGTTCCTCCGGCAGGCGCTGGTCCGTCGAGCGCTGCGAGTAAACGGAGGTCGAGATCACGTCGCCGGCCGTGAGGGGGCGCTGGTGGAAGGTGCGCTTCAGCGCATCGCCAGAGCCCTGGAGACGCAGTCCCTTCTGAGCCGGTGCCAGCACGACGCGGGTCGCGGGGCGGACATCGGCTCGCTTGACCTCTACATGATCGCCGCTGCCGACGCCGGCATTCACGCGCTGCAGACCGTCCAGGCGGACGATGTTGAGGCCTTCGTCCTCAGCATAAGGCGTGACCGCGATGGCTGTGGTGTGGCGCTTTCCGATGATCTCGACGGCCTGGCCTTCCTGAACGCCGATGTCAGCAAGAGCCTGCCGGCTCATGCGGGCGATGCCACGTCCGGAATCGTCCGGTCGGGCATTCGCAACCTGGAGCCTTACATTCTGCCCATCCTCTGCCATGGCGGTCTTCCCATCATTCGAGTGGTCGCTCATGCGATGGCATATGCGGGGAAGGGGCCTGAACTTAAGGTCTTCCGAGTGTGCCATGCGGCTGGGGCTTCGCTGGCATGTCAGGTGGCGAAACCTGAGGGCAAACGCGAGATGCCTGGAAATGTTGCCGGGTTATCGGCAGCCACCGGGTCTATGACGAAGCATCTCTCGACGAAGTCCAGAGCCTTTGAAGCGACAGCTCGATTTCGTCGTCCTCAGAAGCTGGGCTGCGCGTGAGTCTGCCGGCAGGCATGAAGGGAGCGATTGTCGGCAGCCTTGAGGCCCCGTCGGTATCGTCCTGCGCCGCCGCTTCCTTCGAAGGAGGGTCGATCAGCTCCCAACTGTCGAAGAGGTCCATGGTCGAATGCCCTGGCAGATCGGGCCCGAGATAGGGGACGATCTCGACCCAGGGACGCCCATGGGATCGCGGAGTGATCTTCGTCACGCGTCCGAAGAAGTTGGTGAGAGGACAGCGAACGAAATCGCCGGGTGCGGGCAGGCGTATCTTCTCACGTTCGAGTTCGGCCTCGGCTTCCTGAAGCTCCGCCTGCAGCCGGGCGATCCGCGCCTCGAGTTCCAACACACGCTTCGTGCAGGAGCTTTCATGCTCCTGGCTCAACGCCGAAACCAGGGCAAGGCTCTTGTCCGAACCGGTATCAATCACCGGGAATGCCCTCATGGTGGGCCCTCCATTCCTCCATAGGATTTTGGTGCGTCCTCCTGTCAGAACAAGACGCGCATAAGACTGAGCGGGAACTCAAGCTCGGCGCATGAGGGTTATATGATGA
>JAJFBI010000230.1 GCA_020697385.1 Microvirga sp.
CATGTCCTGCCCCCGAGGCGGAACTCTCATGACGTCGACGAGCCGCGACAACGGACCCACGGTTTCAGGTGTCATCACGTTCCCTCCTTATGCAAAGGCTTCGGGTTTCGGGAAGGCCGGTCCCGTCTTGAGAAGCGCGTCGAGATCAGCGTCGCCGAATCCCTGATCGGCCGCGAGAGCATAACGCGCAAGGGAGGTCGCCGGTGCCTCGCTGCCATAGGCGTTCCGGCCAAGAGCCGATGCGAGTTCCGCCTCGTCGGTGGCGTTGAGCGGCCCGTCATAGGCCTGCGCCCTTCCATAGAAGGATTCGGCAATCTTCTTCATCCGCTTGGGCACGACCGTATCGCCCACCCCCATCTCCCTCAGGGAAGCGTCCATGTCCCGGAAGAAGGCGTCGGTGAGGTCCTTGGCCACCTCGTCGGCCGGGGGCGGCATTTCGCGCAGGGCCCGGAGCACCAGGATCATATGGAGCGACAGGGCCTCGAACCGCCCCTCGAGGGTGTCCGGGATACCGAGCGACGCATAGAGCCCAGGCTCACGGGATGCCGTCGCAACCCGCTTGTAGAGCGTCGCGATGGTCGTGCGCCGGGGATCCTTGCGGAAGAGACTGAAGATCACAGCTCTGCCCTTCCAAAGCTTGTCAAAATCGTAGCCTCGGGTTACGCCATCACGGTCCATAGGCGCAAGCTTATCCGCGCCGCATTTCTGGAAGAACCGTACGATGCGTCGATATCATCCTCTTTTGGTGCGCCTGGCTGCTGCAACTGTTCTCACCTCGTCCCTGGCGGCATGCACTGGCGTGGGCGAGGAGTTCCAGCGCGGTTATGTCGTGGATGAGCGCGCGATAGCCCAAGTGAGGAAGGGCATGAGCGCCGAGCAGGTCCTCCAGACCCTCGGAACCCCCTCGACCGTGTCCACCGTCGGCAACCGGAACTGGTACTATATCAGCCAGAAGTCCCGCCGCTCTCTCCAGTTCCTGGGCGAGCAGGTGGTCGACCAGCAGGTGACGGCGGTCTATTTCGACAACGGCCTCCGGGTCGAGCGCATCGCGCTCTATGGCCTCCAGGACGGCCGGGTGTTCGACTTCATCAGCCGCACCACCCCGGCCGGCGGTGAGGAATCGAGCTTCCTTGGACAGATCCTCCGCGGCGTGAACAGCTTCAACCCGTTCGGCACCTGAGCCGGATCTGCTGGAATTTTCGATGGCCGGGCTTGTCCCGGCCATTTTTGTTGAGCACCTAATGAAAAAACCCGCGGCTCGCGCCGCGGGTTTCGTGCATTCAAAGCTGCCGCTCCTATGAGTGGGCCAGGATGGCCAGGAGCAGAAGGGCGATAATGTTGGTGATCTTGATCGCCGGGTTCACCGCAGGGCCTGCCGTGTCCTTGTAGGGGTCGCCGACGGTGTCGCCGGTGACGGAAGCCTTGTGGGCCTCCGAGCCCTTGTGGTGGGTGGTTCCGGAGGCATCCGTGAAGCCGTCCTCGAAGGACTTCTTCGCGTTGTCCCAAGCGCCGCCGCCCGAGGTCATCGAAATGGCGACGAAGAGGCCCGTCACGATCACGCCCAGCAGCATGGCGCCCACGGCCGAGAAGGCCTCGGACTTGCCGGCCACCCAATAGACCACGAAGTAGGTCACGATGGGGGCCAGCACCGGCAGGAGCGATGGCACGATCATTTCCTTGATCGCCGCCCGTGTCAGCATGTCGACGGCGCGGCCGTAATCGGGACGGTCGGTGCCTGCCATGATGCCCGGCTTCTCCCGGAACTGACGGCGAACCTCCTCGACGACCGCACCGGCTGCCCGGCCGACGGCCGTCATAGCGATGCCGCCGAACAGGAAGGGAATGAGACCGCCGAACAGAAGCCCGACCACCACATAAGGATTGGTCAGGGAGAAGTTCGGAGCCACGCCTTGGAAGTACGGGAACTGCGCCGCATTCTGGGTGAAGTAGTTCAGGTCCGAGGTATAGGCCGCAAAGAGCACCAAAGCGCCAAGACCCGCAGAGCCGATGGCATAGCCCTTCGTCACTGCCTTGGTGGTGTTGCCGACGGCGTCGAGGGCATCCGTGGACTTGCGGACCTCCTTCGGCAGACCGGCCATCTCGGCGATGCCGCCTGCGTTGTCCGTCACCGGACCGAAGGCATCGAGTGCTACGATCATGCCGGCGACGCCCAACATCGCCGTCACTGCGATGGCGATGCCGAACAGGCCGGCCATCTTAAAGGCGACGACGATGCCGGCAATGATCACGATCGTCGGCAGGGCCGTTGACTCCAGCGAGACCGCGAGGCCCTGGATCACGTTCGTGCCATGGCCGGTGACCGAGGACTGGGCGATGGACCGCACAGGGCGGAAGCCGACGCCGGTATAGTACTCGGTGATGACCACGATCAGCGCCGTCACGGCGAGGCCGATGATGGCGCACCAGAACAGGTCCTGGCCTGTGAACTCCGCTCCCGCGATGGGTCCGAGGCCGATCATCTGCCAGGTCACAAGGCCGATTGCGACGGCGGACAGAACGCCGGTAACAATCAACCCCTTGTAGAGCGCGCCCATGATGGACTCGTTCTGACCAAGCTTCACGAAGAACGTGCCGATGATGGAGGTGACGATGCAGGCCGCGCCGATGGCGAGCGGATACATCAGCATGGTGTCGAGGTTTGTCTGACCGGCGAAGAAGATCGCCGCGAGAACCATGGTGGCCACCACGGTCACCGCATAGGTTTCGAACAGGTCGGCCGCCATGCCGGCGCAGTCGCCGACATTGTCGCCCACGTTGTCGGCGATGGTCGCCGGATTACGCGGATCGTCCTCCGGAATGCCGGCTTCGACCTTGCCCACGAGATCGCCACCCACGTCGGCGCCCTTGGTGAAGATGCCGCCGCCAAGACGGGCGAAGATGGAAATGAGCGAGGCGCCGAAGCCCAACGCCACGAGGCTGTCGATGACCACACGGTCAGAGGGAGCCAAACCGTCGATCCGGGTGAGATAGCCGTAATAGAGAGCCACGCCGAGGAGAGCGAGACCAGCCACGAGCATGCCTGTGACGGCACCGGACTTGAAGGCCACATCGAGGCCGCCGCCCAGAGACTGAGTCGCAGCTTGGGCCGTGCGCACATTGGCGCGGACGGAGACGTTCATGCCGATGAAGCCCGCCAGACCCGAGAGGATGGCGCCGATGGCGAACCCGATGGAGACCCGGAAACCGAGCAGATAAGCGATGATGGCAAACAGGATTACGCCGACGATGGCGATGGTGAGGTATTGCCGGCGGAGGTAAGCCTTGGCGCCTTCGGCAATCGCCCCGGCGATTTCCTGCATGCGCTGAGAACCGGCGTCCCGCTTCATCACATCGCTGATGGCCCAGAAACCATACGCGATCGAAAGAAGCCCGCCCAAGATAATTAGGGTGAGTGCCATCATGCCATCCTTGTTATGGGAAAGCAGAAAGCCGCTCCTCAAGGCTCGTTTTTTGGCCTTGAGTGGCCCCTACCCCCAGCGAACTTTATATTTGGTGGCAAAAAACTAGGCAGTTCGCAACAATCCTGCGGAAAGAACCCACAGGAAGCCCTTTATACTTTAGCGGGTGCGATCACCTTGGCCTTCTGCTGCCAGGCCAGGAGAGCTAGGGCAATCACGACAGGCGGAAAGACCAACCAGTTCACGCTTTCCCATCCGCCGGCGCTCAGGAGCTTGCCGGAGGAGAACGAGGCCACGGCAACCGAGCCGAAGATCAGGAAGTCGTTCGCCGCCTGGACCTTGGCGCGCTCCTCCGGACGGTAGCAGTCAGTCACAAGGGCAGTGGCTCCGATAAAGCCGAAGTTCCAGCCGAGGCCGAGGAGAATCAGCGTGATCCAGAAATGGGCGATGGTGATGCCTGACAATCCGATGACGGCAGAGATGGCGATCAGCACGAGCCCCGCCGCCGTCACCGGCCCCTTGCCGTAGCGTGAGATTAAACGGCCGGTGAAGAAGCTCGGGCCGAACATGGCCAGGATATGCCACTGGATGCCGAGAGCGGCGGCACCGACCGAATGGCCGCAGCCGATCATCGCCAGAGGCGCCGCCGTCATCATGAAGGTCATCAGGCTGTACGACACCAAGCCTGTCACGGCGGCCACGACAAACCGGGGTTGCCGCACGATCTCTAGCAGGGGACGCCCGCCGCCCGCCGTGGTGGAGGCGATGCTCACCGGGGCAGGCCGCAGGAACCACACGACGATCATCGAGAGGAAAGCGAGGGCCGCCTGCCCCAGGAACGCCCCGGCGAAAGGAGCGGCCTCAACGGCATCCCGGGTCCAGATCACGGTCTGAGGCCCGACCACACCGGCAATCAGCCCGCCGGTCATGACCCAGGAGATGGCCCTTGGCTTGAAGGCCTCTGACGCCGCATCCGTCGCCGCGAACCGGTAGCTCTGGTTGAAGGAGCCATAGCTCCCGATGATCAGGGTGCCGAGGCAGAAGAGTACGAAGCTGTAAGAGGCGATGCCGAAAGCCGCGAGGCAACCGCCGGCGAGGCCAATCCCGGCGCCGACCACATAGCCGGTGCGACGCCCTGCCTTGCGCATCAGCATGGCGGCCGGAATGGTGCCGAGCGCCAGCCCGAGATTGAGCAGGCTGACGGGAAGGGTCGCCAGCTCCTTGTTCGACGCGAGAGCCTGACCCACGAGACCGCCGAGCGATACCACGATGGCAGGGCTCGACCCGCCCAGGGCCATGGCGGCTGCCAGCACGACGGCATTGTGCTTGGCGATGCTGTCGTTGTTGGCAGCCGCCTGGAAGGAAGTGTCAGAAATGCTGGTAGGAGCCGACATCATAGCGTCTTTCGAGACCGTTCATCCGAAAGACCGGCCGACCGTCTCCTGAGACGACTCGGCCGATGACGGACAGGGGAATGCCGATGCTATCGGCCTCCTGACGAAGACTGTCGAGGCTCTTTTCCGGGACCGTGCAGAGAATCTCGTAATCGTCGCCTCCGGTCAGCGCCAAGTCCAGCAGTTCGGGCGATTCCTGGATAGCCCTGGCCGCTGCAGCCGACAGCGGCACCTGATCCTTCTCAACGACGGCCGAGACGCCGCTGGCCTTCATCATCTTGGCGAGGTCGCCCGCAAGCCCGTCCGAAACGTCCATGGCGGCGCTGGCATGGTTACGCAGGGCGGCAGCAAGCCGATGGCGGGGCTGGGGGTGGAGGTAACGATCGGCGAGATGCGCCTTCTCGTCTGGCGCTAGGCTCTTGCTCCAGGCTGGGGTGGAGCGGAGCTTGAGCCCCAGGGCGCCATCGCCGATGGTGCCGGTGACGCAGATGAGGTCGCCAACTTGCGCCGTGGTGCGCTGGACCATATGGCCGGTCGGCACTTGGCCTATTGCGGTGATCGACAAAGTCAGCGGTCCCCTCGCCTTCACTGTATCTCCGCCGAGGAGCGGGCAGGCAAAATC
Organism: Microvirga sp.; assembly: GCA_020697385.1. GTDB lineage: Bacteria > Pseudomonadota > Alphaproteobacteria > Rhizobiales > Beijerinckiaceae > Microvirga. Next base: position 5,436 of record JAJFBI010000230.1, read on the forward strand.
GCGGGAGGCTTTACCAAGCCCAGCCGCAAAGTCGGCAAGCCAGCCTTCGGTCCAGCCGTCAGGGAGGGCGAGACTCAGGAGGAAGCCGGCCGGATCGGCGCC
>JAJFBI010000231.1 GCA_020697385.1 Microvirga sp.
GTCGGGCAACGACGACAACGACTGGCTGGGCGGCGGTGCTGGCAACGACGCGCTCGATGGAGGGGCGGGCAACGACAGCCTGTGCGGTGAGGACGGCAACGACATCCTGACCGGCGGGGCCGGCGACGACCAGCTCTGGGGCGGGGCTGGATCTGACCGGTTCGTGTTCTCGGGGATCAGTGGCGGCCTGGAGAGTGGGGCCGACACGATCAAGGATCTTGCGGTGGGCGACACCCTGTACTTCCTGAACGCATCGCGCTCGGACGTGCTCAGCCATACGGAGATCTACGCCTATGGCAGCAGCACCTACATCGTCTTCGAGGGTGGCGGCTACCTGACGGTAGAGAACTGCACCAACGTCAGCCTCGTGCGCAGCGCCATCCAAGGCTCGCTCACCATCAACCAGTGGAATGACTTCTGAGCCGCAGGCGAAGAAGGAACTGAACAAAAAAGCGCCGGTGCGGAGGCCTCCGCACCGGCGCTTTGTTATTTGATCGTCACAAGGTTGAGGCCGTAGGCTCTTAAAGTATCGGAGAGGCCGCTCAGGCCGCTTCCTCGGTCGTGCCCAGGCGCATGTTCAGGTACTCGTCCACGGACACCATCAACTCGTCGACCTTGCCGTCGAAGAAGTGGTTGGCGCCGTCGATCACCGCATGCTCGAGCTTCACGCCCTTCTGGGTCTTCACCTTCTCGATCACGCTGACCACGTCCTTGACCGGGGCCACGCGGTCTTCCGAGCCGTGAACGAACAGGCCGGATGACGGGCACGGGGCGAGGAACGAGAAGTCGTAGCGGTGCCGATCCACGCCCCGAAGGATACGCCGGCGATCCAGCAGGCGCGGGCATCCGGGTTCATGGCCTGAGCCCAGTCGAGGGCGGCCGCCGCATCGGAGAGTTCGCCCTGGCCGTGGTCGAAGGCGCCCTGGCTGCGGCCGACGCCGCGGAAGTTGAACCGCAGGACCGAGAAGCCCCGCTTCGCGAAGTCATAGTACAGGTTGTAGACGATCTGGTTGTTCATCGTCCCGCCGAACTGCGGGTGAGGGTGCAGGATGATGGCGATGGGTGCACCCTTCTCCTTGGCAGGCTGATAGCGCCCCTCGATGCGACCGGCAGGACCCGTAAAGATGACTTCAGGCATTGACGCGAACCTCTTGCTCACCCCTCCATCGGGAGAGGGAAAACCCGTGACAGCCTTGACTTCAGGCTGCGGATCCTCATAAAAGAACCCTTAGAATAGTTCTAAATTGTTCCAATGTTGCATTTGTCCGGGCGGCTTCGACCCTCGGACGGGACATCGGACAGATGTGGTTGCGGTGCTTTAGCACGGCAACCGGGGTCGATTGCAAGAATTTCGTGAGGCTCACGGCAGCTATGGCGGCAAGCCAGCGCACATATCTCGACCACAACGCCACCTCGCCTTTGCGGCTTGAGGTTGCCGAGGTCATGGTGCGCGCTTCCGAACTTCCTGGAAATCCCTCCTCGGTTCATGCCGAGGGCCGTGCCGCTCGGGCCGCGATCGAGAAGGCCCGCGAGCAGGTGGCACGCCTCGTGGGGGCGAGAGCCAAGAACGTCGTCTTCACAAGTGGCGGCACCGAGGCTGCGAATCTGGTACTGACCCCGGGCTTCCGGCGTTTGGGTCAGCAAGGCGCGGTCAGGCTCCTGATTGGAGCGACCGAGCATCCATGCGTGCTCAGCGGGCACCGCTTCCCGGCGGGTTCGATTGAACTCATCCCGGTAGATACCAACGGCATTCTTGATCTGACCTGGCTCGAAACACGCCTCCAGAAAGCTGGAGATGAGCGTGTTCTGGTTTCCGTGCAGATGGCCAACAACGAGACCGGCGTGCTCCAGCCTCTGGCCGAGGCGGCCCGGCTCGTTCATGAGCATGGCGGGTTGATCCACACCGATGCAGTCCAGGCAGCCGGTAAGATCCCGGTCAGCATGGCCGAACTCGGGGTCGATGTGCTCACTCTCTCGGCTCACAAGATCGGTGGCCCGAAGGGAACCGGCGCCGTGATTCTCGCCTCCGACCAGTTCGAGATCGCCGAGCGGCTGATCCGTGGCGGCGGGCAGGAGAAGGGTTTCAGGGCCGGCACCGAGAACGTGGCGGCCATCGCAGGCTTCGGCGCTGCGGCAGAGACTGCTCTCGCCGGATTGGAGCAGGAGGCCCGGCGGCTTCAGGCCCTGCGGGACGCGGCCGAGACTGGGCTCCGGCGGATTGCGCCGGATGCGGTTGTTGTGGGTGCGCAAGCTGAGCGGTTGCCTAACACCTTCGCCTTTGCCATACCCGGCCTCAAGGCCGAGACGGCATTGATCGCCTTCGATCTGGCAGGGGTGGCCCTGTCCTCCGGTTCGGCCTGCTCGTCCGGAAAGGTCAAGCGATCGCATGTGCTCGACGCCATGGGCGTGGAGCCCGCCCTCGCGGAGGGCGTTTTACGTGTGAGTTTGGGGTGGTCGACCACGAAAGAGGACGTGATCCGCTTTGCGGAGGCGTGCGAAAGGGTGGTCGGCACCTTATATAAGCGGAAGGCGAGTGCGGCCTGAAAAGGCTCCGCTTCGCATTCCACGTCATCAACCCGCGGCCCTTGAAGCCGTGAGCGGTGGGAGAGACACATGCCTGCAGTGCAGGAAACGATCGATCAGGTCCGTCTGATCGACGTCGATCAATACAAGTACGGCTTCGAGACCGAAGTCGAAATGGAGAAGTCCCCGAGGGGCCTCTCCGAGGACGTGATCCGCTTCATCTCGGCCAAGAAGGGCGAGCCCGAATGGATGCTCCAGTGGCGCCTCGATGCCTACAAGCGCTGGCTCACCATGAAGGAGCCGAACTGGGCGCGCGTCTCCTACGACAAGATCGACTACAACGACATCTATTACTATGCCGCGCCAAAGAAGAACCCGGCGCCCAAGTCCCTCGACGAGGTCGATCCTGAGATTCTCAAGACCTATGAGAAGCTCGGCATCCCCTTGCGCGAGCAGGAGATCCTGGCCGGCGTCGAGCCGCAGCGCCGGGTCGCCGTGGACGCGGTGTTCGATTCCGTGTCGGTGGCCACGACCTTCAAGGAGGAACTGGCCAAGGCCGGCGTGATCTTCATGCCGATCTCCGAGGCCATTCGGGAATACCCGGACCTCGTGAAGCAATATCTCGGCTCGGTCGTGCCGGTGACGGACAACTTCTTCGCCACTCTGAACTCGGCCGTGTTCACGGACGGGTCGTTTGTCTACATCCCGCCGGGCGTGCGCTGCCCGATGGAACTGTCCACCTATTTCCGCATCAACGAGAAGAACACGGGACAGTTCGAGCGCACCCTCATCATCGCCGATAAGGGCTCCTATGTGTCGTATCTCGAGGGCTGCACGGCCCCGAAGCGCGACGAGAACCAGCTCCATGCTGCTGTGGTCGAGCTGATCGCGCTCGACGATGCCGAGATCAAGTATTCCACGGTTCAGAATTGGTATCCGGGCGACGCTCAAGGGAAGGGCGGCATCTACAACTTCGTGACCAAGCGCGGCGATTGCCGCGGCAAGAACTCGGTGATCACCTGGACCCAGGTGGAGACTGGCTCTGCCATTACGTGGAAGTATCCGTCCTGCATCCTGCGCGGCGACAATTCCCGCGGCGAGTTCTACTCGATCGCGGTGTCGAACGGCATGCAGCAGGTCGATTCCGGCACCAAGATGATCCATCTCGGCAAGAACACCACGAGCCGGATCATCTCGAAGGGCATCGCGGCCGGTCGCTCCGAGAACACGTATCGCGGTCTGGTCTCGGCCCACCGCAAGGCGACCGGCGCGCGCAACTTCACGAATTGCGACTCGCTGCTCATCGGCAACCAATGCGGCGCGCATACGGTGCCGTATATCGAGTCGAAGAACGCCACCGCCGTGTTCGAGCATGAGGCAACGACATCGAAGATCTCCGAAGATCAGATGTTCTACTGCCTGCAGCGCGGCCTCTCGGAAGAAGAGGCTACGGCGCTCATCGTCAACGGCTTCGTGAAGGACGTGCTGCAGCAGCTCCCCATGGAGTTCGCAGTTGAGGCGCAGAAGCTGATCTCGATCTCGCTCGAAGGCTCGGTCGGTTAATCAAAGGCAAAGACGTGGATGCCCGGGACAAGCCCGGGCATGACGCGAGACCCTCAAGGCCGTCATGGCCGGACTTGATCCGGCCATCCACGACTAAAACAACGGAATACTCAGATGCTCGAAATCAAGAACCTGGTTGTCCAGATCGAGGACAAGCGCATTCTCAACGGCCTCAACCTCACCGTGAACAAGGGTGAGGTCGCTGCGATCATGGGCCCGAACGGCTCCGGCAAGTCGACCTTGTCCTATGTGATCGCCGGCAAGGAGGACTATGAGGTCCTCGACGGCGAGATCCTGCTCAACGGCGAGAATGTGCTGGAGATGGAGCCGGATCAGCGCGCTGCCGCCGGTATTTTCCTGGCGTTCCAGTATCCGCTGGAGATCCCCGGCGTCGCCTCGATGACCTTCCTGAAGGCCACCCTCAACGCCCAGCGGAAAGCCCGCGGCGAGGCGGAGCTGACCACGCCGGACTTCATCAAGCGCGTGAATGTCGCTGCCACCCAGCTCGAGATCCCGAAGGACATGCTCAAGCGTGCACTCAATGTCGGCTTCTCCGGCGGCGAGAAGAAGCGCATGGAGATTCTGCAGATGGCCCTGCTCCAGCCGTCCTTCTGCATCCTGGACGAGACCGATTCCGGCCTCGACATCGATGCGCTGCGGATCGTGTCCGAGGGCGTGAACGCGCTCCGCTCGTCCGATCGCGCCTTCCTGGTCATCACCCACTACCAGCGTCTACTCAACCACATCGTGCCCGATACCGTGCACGTGATGTCGTCCGGTCGTATCGTGAAGTCGGGCGGCAAGGAACTGGCGCTCGAGCTCGAGGCCAACGGCTATGCCGATTACCGGGACAGTGAGGCCGCTTAATATGGCTGACGTCACCCTCATGAAGACGCCGGCGGAAACCGCGCTGGCGCAGGCTTTCGAAAGCGCGAAGACAAGCCTGCCGGGTCAGGCCGAGTCGCGCGCTCAGGCCTTCGAGCAATTCACCCAGCGCGGCCTCCCGCACCGCCGGGTGGAGGAGTTCAAGTACACGGATCTGCGCGCCATGATGCGCGATATCGCGCCTTTCGCCGGTGTTCCCTCTGCGGACGAAGTGAAGGCGGCCCTAGCCGGCGCGAAGGCGCTTGCGGTCGTCGAGGCGCTGCAGGTGCCGTTCGTGAATGGCCATTTCGTTCGCGACGCGGTGGACTTCCACAATCTGCCCGAAAATGTCGAGATTGTACCTTTGGCAGAGGCTTTGGCGGATGGCCATGAGTGGCTCGCCCGTCTGAGCCCGGTTCCGTGGGCGAACGACAATCCGGTCTATCAGCTCAACACGTCCTTCATGGCCGATGGGGTGATGATCCGGGTCGCTGGTCCGGTCGAGGCGCCGATTCACCTACGCTTCGTCACCGCTGCGGCTTCGGCCGTTGCCACCGCCACGCGCATCCTTGTCGTCGTAGAGGAGGGCGCCTCGGTGACCCTGCTCGAAACGCATGAGAGCACGAACGGCGCCAACCATCAGCCGAACGACGTGGTGGAGCTGATCGCGGGCGACCGCACCAACGTGCAGCATGTGCGCGTCAACGCCGAGGGCGACAAGGCCCTGGCTCTGTCGACGTTGGCCGCCAGGATCGGCGGAGAGGCGTTGTTCAACAGCATCAACGTGGTGGCCGGTTCCGCGACCTCGCGGCATCAGGTGTTCGCCGTTCTCGACAGCGAGAACACGAACCTGCGCGTCAACGGCGCGACCATGGTGAAAGGCACGCAGCACGCGGACTCGACCCTCGTGGTCGAGCATGCGGCGCCTCATTGCGAGAGCCGCGAGCTGTTCAAGACGGTCATCGACAACGAGGCGACCGGCGTCTTCCAGGGCAAGATCATCGTTCCGCATCACGCCCAGAAGACCGACGGGCGCATGATGTCGGCCGCGCTCCTCCTGGAGGAGGGCGGCTCCATGAACAACAAGCCGGAGCTCGAGATCTTCGCCGACGACGTGCAGTGCGCCCACGGGGCCACCTGCGGCCAGCTCGACGAGGACCTCCTGTTCTATCTCATGGCCCGCGGCCTGCCGAAGAAGGAGGCCGAAAGCCT
>JAJFBI010000232.1 GCA_020697385.1 Microvirga sp.
GTTCCGCCGGGTCGACACTGCGGATCCCCATCATGCAGACGTTCTGCGGATTGAGCGGGGTGGCCACACTCGGGAAGAAGCCTTCGAATCCTCCAAGGCCCGTCGCATAAGCCATCGGCACCCCATGGAGGTTGCCGCTCGTCGTCGTCTCGAGGGTATGGAAATCCGGATGCGAGTCGAGCCAGAGAACAAAGAACTCGCGGCCTTCCTTGGCGGCCCGGCGGGCCAGCCCTGTCATGGAGCCGGCCGAGAGGCTGTGATCCCCGCCGATGAAGATTGGCATGCCGTCGCCGCTCGCCTGATAGGCGGCTTCGGTGATGGCCTCGGTCCAGGCGACGGTTTCGGCTAAGGCCTTGATGGCGCCATTCGGATGGCGCACCTCGCGCAAGGCGGCAGGCGCGATGTTGCCGCGGTCTTCAACCGCATAGCCGAGACTGCGCAACTCCGTGACCAGGCCCGCCGTCCGAAAGGCACTGGGGCCCATGTCGCAGCCGAGCCGACCGGCGCCCTCCTGCACGGGGATACCCAGAACGATGCACGTGGTCGAAGCCATTCGTCTCTCCATACTCTTGTCGTCAAGCTACCGGATCGCCTTGGCATAATGAACAAGGTACTTTGACAAAAAGAGCAGAGAAGGTGATCATTCTGGCAAGTTAAGCTAATCAAAGTGGTAGTTGATGGATGATCTCGACCAACGCCTGATCACGCTTCTGCGGCACAATGGGCGGCGGAGCGTCTCGGATCTTGCGATTGCGCTTGGCGCCTCCCGTGCGACGGTCCGGGCTCGGATGGAGCGTCTTGAGCGCTCCGGCGATATCGTCGGTTATACGGTGATCCTCCGAGCCGATGCTGTCGCATTGCCGGTGCGCGGGATCATGCTGATCGAGGTGGAGGGGAGGGCCGGCGACCGGGTGGTGGATGCACTCGGCGGCTTTCCGGAGGTGAGCGCCATTCACACCACGAACGGCAAGTGGGATCTCATCGTCGAACTCGGCGCCAGCAGCCTCTCGGATTTCGATGCCATCCTGCGGCGGGTGCGCCTGATCCCGGGTGTCATTGCGTCGGAGACGAATCTCCTCCTGGCAACACCGCGCAGCACCCGTGCCAAGCTCTAGGGTCGTCTCCACAATAGCAACGATTCTCCGGGCTGGCGCGACTGCCTCCATTCGCTACAGTGCTGGTTGTTTTTGAGAGGGTCTTTCATGTCCAAGGAAGTCGTCGAGGTTCCCATCCTGTCTGAAGGTGTGCGGAAGGTAGGCGTTCCGCTGTCCATGGTGACAAGGGCGAACGGGTTCGTGTTCGTGTCCGGAACCCCGCCTTTCAATATGGAGAGCGGCGGCTTCGTGAAAGGCGACATTGAGGTGCAGACGGAGGCTTCGCTCCGGGCGCTCCAGCACTGCCTGGAGAGTGCCGGCACCTCGCTCGACAAGGTCGTGATGGTGCGGATCTATGCAGCCAATGCCGGATTCTATGGCGCTATCAACCGCGTCTATGCCCGCTTCTTCCCCGAGAACCCGCCCTCGCGAACTTTCGTGCCGGTCGCGTCCTGGCCTATGGAGTTCGACATCGAAATCGAGTGCATCGCCCTGGCCTGAATCGGCCAGTCCGAAGGATGGCTATCAGGCTGCCTCGTCGGGGAGGGGTGCCCGTGACGGTGCGGGATCCTCTCCGGGGCTGCGAATGGCATTGCGGCCCGCGGCCTTCGCCCGATAAAGAGCCTGGTCGGCTGCCTCGAGAAGGGCGTTGCTCTCACTCCCGCGGGCAGGGTGTGCCGAGGCCGCGCCGATGCTCGCCGTGACGATGTGATAGGGGCTGCCCTCATGCACGATCGCCATTGCGGTGATGGTCTGCCGAATGCTGTCGGCGATCCTCATGGCGCCTGCCAGATCCGTCTCGGGCAGGATGACCGCGAACTCCTCGCCGCCATAGCGGGCCGCGATGTCCCGGGGGCGCCGGATGCTGCTATCGAGGGTGCCGGCGATCGCGCGCAGAACTTCGTCGCCGCGTCCATGTCCGTAGCGATCGTTGAAGCTCTTGAAATAATCAGCGTCGATGGACAGCAGAGACAGGGCGGAGCCTGAACGGACAGCCTGGCGCCATTCACGTTCGAACGTCTCGCGGAAGGCGCGGCGATTCGGCAGGCCCGTGAGATCATCCGTTCTGGCGATCCGCCGGAGCTTGGTCTCGGCTCTCGTGCGGCGCTTCAACTCCCGCTGGAAGAGGAACGTCAATCCGACCACGGCGCAGCACAGCACCAGGGTCACAAGACTGAGGACAAGAGCCTTCTTCTCCCAGGCGGTGAAAACATCATCCACGGACAACGCCACGGTAAGCACGAGAGGGTACTTTTCCAACCGTCCAAAGGAGATGATGCGGTGCACGCCATCGATAGGCGATACCGAGTCGAAGGTGCCTGACTTGTCCTTCAGGAGGCGCTGAACATGGGGAGAGCCGCCCAGGTCTTGGTCGATCTGGCTCGCGTCAAAGGGGTAGCGGGTCAGCAGCACGCCATCGCCGCGGAAGAGATTGATGGCTCCCTGCTGGCCAAGGCTCAGATGCTCAAACCGCTGATTGATGGTGTTCAGGGCAATAGACCCCATGACCACGCCGGCGAAGCCGCCATCGGCATCGGACAGTCTCCGGCTGATCCCGATGCTGAAATCGCCATGAGGGGCCTTGCTCCGATAGGGGCGGCTCACGTAAAGGCCGAGGTGATTCGCGTTTCTGTGAGCCGTGAAGTATTCGCGGTCCGAGACGTTGAGCGACCGTGAGGCGATCATGGGTCCCGCATCGGCAAGCAGGTTGCCATTCCTATCGACGAGCAGGAGGGCTGCCATAAAATTTGCCGACGCCGCGCGATCGAACAGCATCCGGTACTGGAGATCGGGGGACAGTTGGTGGAAGTCGAGGTGGCGAAGGCCCTCCATCGCCCCCTTCAAGGATAGATCGAGCAACCCGAGATTGCTGTCGAGATCGCGGACGATGGTGGTCAACACATTCCTGGAGGACTTTTCGGCCTCCTGCCATGTGCCGAGCCGATCCATCCAGAGCGTGTGGGCGGAAATGCCAAGGATGCCGAGGGCAATCACGCCTGCGATCAGGTGCAAGTATACTTCTGATAGCAGGCGTTTCATCTGGCTTCACAACGATCTTGTCTGAATTTATTCTATAAGGAATGGAATGAAACGAGCCAACAGAATTATTGGCGGCAGGATAGTGGTCATCAGTTTTTGTGGAGACCGGTTGTTTCTTTGCAATAGGGCTAAGTGCCTTTAGGGCATGAACAGTATATGTCCTGTTATAAAGGTAGTTATGCCTCAGCAAAGCTTTTCCTTTCACCCAACTTCCCGCGCAGCTTCAAGAGTCTGCCATGAGAGGAGGGCAGCTATGTTCGGTCCTTCACACTCCCACAGGATCTGGCGAATGATGAACGCCCTGATCGATGCTCGGCCGGAATGGGCCGACAAGGATGCTTTCGAAGCGGATCGGGAGAAAATCCTTCGATATGGGACCTCCATCGGACTCAGCGTCGAGGAACTTCTCAGGATGACGGAGCCGGATGTCATTCTCGGCCTCTGGACGGCAGCCGAGGCGGCGCAAGCTGAGGACTAAGCCGCTCGCGAAATGCCGGGTCAGAAAGCAGGCGATGGGAACTGCCGAGCACTGACCTATAAGGGAAGCTGAGCCTTTCCGTTCAAAATCCATATTTTACAACGATTTGCTTCTGTGGCTCTCGAATAAGGATGAAACCGTGGAACCGGTCATGGCGGCACAAGCGTTCTTCCATCACAGGAATGGAGTTGGTTCATGGCAAGGTCACCAGGGCGTTCGCTGTTGACGGCGTCGCTTATCAGCGTTCTGTCGGCTGCAACGCCCGTGCTTGCCCAGGCGGGACGTCCTTGGGTCGATCCTCCACCGGAGACAGGCGCCGCGCCATCCTCGCCGCCTGCCGCCGCGCCGGCAGTTCAACCGCCACAGGCTGCCGCGCCAGCACCAGAGCCGTCGGTGCCTCAGCGGTCCTCGGCCTCTGCTCCCTCAGAGGCTCCAAAGGACAAAGAGGCCGTTGCCGCACAATCTCCGGCTGAGACCTCGCCGCGCAAGGAAAAGGCAGGTGAGGAAGCCAAACAGAAAACCATCACCGAGCGCAAGGCTCGTCCTTCCGTGCAGCAGGCACGCAGCGCCGCGCGTGTTCAGAAGCGGGAACGGCTGGCAACCCGACGCCGTGATCCGGGTTCGGAGGTTTCTGAGGCGCGCCCTCCCCGAAACGGCATCGAGCGGCGAGCACGGGCAACACGCTATGGATCGGTTCAAGAGGGGGTCAATGCCGGGTTGGAGGTAATGAGGCTTCGGACGATCCAGCTTCCCGACGGCCGGCGCATCGAGGTTCTGACGCGCCCTAATCAGGACATTGCAGGCGGACTCCCGGACGGTTACTGAGCCAGAAGATACTGGAGTGGTCGCCTTGATGCTTCGTTAAAGGAGATCAGCCTTTATGGCGGAGGCCGGCTGAGTCCTGACCGGCTTCGGTGGCCTCACCTGTCGCATTCCTCAGATGCCTTGCGATCTCCTGTGTGCGGCGACGGATGTCGAGCCAGAGGCGCTGCTCGCGTCGCGCATCCGCAAGGGCGCGATGCTCGGCAGGGCCAAGCGCATCGTCCTTTTTCTGGGCCTGAGACAGAATCTTCTCCATGAGGTCATTGTGAAGGTCAGCCGGTATGCGCATGCCGAGCAGAATCTCATGAACGGCCTCCCGATGAACGGTTTCAGTGTCCTCCAAGCGCAAGGCATGCCTTGGAAGCCCGGCGGTGCGCAGCAGGCGGCTCAGCCACTTCCCGTCCCACGATGGCGCCGTGACATAAAGGGCGTAGCCTGCGAGAACCGACATCATCCGCCGCGCCACATCTGCCACGAGTGCTCCTTCCGCGTGCAGCCTATCGCGTGAGAGCCCGTGGATGGTCTCTGCCTCAAGATCCCAGTCGGTCCAGGTCGGATCAGGCCGAATGAGATGGCTCTCTTCCTCGCCGGTTGAGAGAACCCAAGCCACCTCGATCGGATATCCATCCTTACCCAAAGAGGAAGCTTCGAAATCGAGGAATGCGATCTTCGGCAAATCGGGCATTGCAGGTCCGTCGTCCTCCTGCCTTTTCTGGCTGCGGCTAAACCTGAGATGCCGATGTCTCTTCAGTCAACTGTGAACGGATGGCCTGCAGCAGGTCCTCATCGGAAAGGTTCGTCTCCCACTCTCCAGGAAGTTCGAGGCGCACGGACTTGGCTCCTCCCGAAGGTGTGCAGACAACGTGAACCTGATCTCGCATGCCGTCGACACGTGCCGCATCCATCTTCTCCGGATCATTGCCGAGACCGGCGAAAGCCTGGATGCAGGTCCACGTAATGCTCTCTTCATCACTTACCTCGCGTGGCATGTCATCGTCCCTTCAGGCATGCAGTGCATCAATCCCCGTCAACGCGTGAGATCTGTCGATGCTCCAATGGACTGGGTTTACCGCGCCTGAGACTCATCTTCCTT
>JAJFBI010000233.1 GCA_020697385.1 Microvirga sp.
GTTTCACACCTTCCTCCGCGCCCCGGCCCGTTGCGCGACCGCCGCATGCGGGGCAACAGGCAGAACCGAGGCAGCCGTCTCAAGCTCACTCTGGTCCGAAGAAAACAGGGCAAGGTCATAGCCCTTCCAGAGCATCCCCATTATCCTAACGAGTTCGGCAAGCCGATAGCCGATATTAGCGTCGGGGAGATCGAGGTGGGGCACGATCTAGTTGAGGAAGCGCAGCGGCTCTGAAGCCCGAGGCGGTCAACCATCCGAAGCCGCGCGAGCCGCAGCATCGGCGCGCTGGAAGAAGGGCCATTAGGCAGCCTTGTCGTCGAAAGCGGGAGCGGGGCTGCAAAGCAGCACTCTGGTTGCGCCTTTGTACGCGGATCCGTTGCCGGACCGCGTGGCGCAGTACCACGAGCCAAGGATCACACGAATGACCGGTTGTGCCGCGCGCCCCTTGGCGCGCCATGAAGGATTGCGATGGGGAGGAGGTCGAGCGCCTGCTGCTCCATCTCTACACGGGCCTTCCGCTCCTGCCTGCAGCTGAGGACGGGGGGCGCACCGCGATCCTGGCCCGCTTCGGCCACTACGAGGTGCGGCTGACGGAGTTCCCGCCCGACAACATGCCGTTCCTGCCGCTGTGGGTCGAGCTCTTTCGCGGAAGCGAGCGCGAGCTGGTGGACGGCTGCGGCTTCTCCGAGATTGAGGATGCCGTCGAGGCCGTGCGCGAGCTCGTGGAGAAGGCGCGACGGCTGCACGACGAGATGTGATCTATGCCGCGCCCGCGCGACGCCACTTCGGCGGAGCCCCGGGCGGGCATCCTGCGTGGGCGCCTCGCAGGTTCAGCGCTTTGAAGGTAGATGTGCCATCCAATCCAACCGCGCCGAAGGCTTATTCAGGCACGCCAGCCTTCGCGAGCCCCTCAAGGAACACGTCTCGGTGGGCAAAATGCGCGAGGTTCCGGCGCAACACACTGAGCCGGACCGGGGGGCCGAGCTTGTTGCGTGCGGCGATGTACTCCTGCGCTTCCTCGATCAAGCCCAGGTGCCCGCAGCAGCTGATGAGCGAGTGGTACTGGCCCGAGTGCGATCCCGCAATTGAAGCGCGAAGGTAGGGAAGCGCCTCCTCGAACTGCCGCGTGGCGACGAGCGCGAGGCCATGGATCGTCGTATAGAAGCCGGCGAAATCGTCCACCGGGCTCATACGGAGGGCCCACCCGGTTTCCACGAGCGCCTCGTCGAAATGGCCGGCGCGCAGCAGTGCCCATCCGAACACGATATGGCCGAGCGCGAAGCTCGGGTTGAGGTTGAGCGCGGCCTGCAGCTCGCCAAGGGCCCGCTCATGCTGGCCCGCGGAGCTGAGGCACAAGCCAAACACCATCCGCGCCCAAGGGTCGGCCCGATCGTGCTGTAAGGCGTCCTGCGCATGGACCGACGCCTGCCTGACCGAGTCCTCCCGGTCCGGCAGCCAATACGAGTAAGTAGCCCAGTAGATCGCCCAGCCGAGAAGTGCATGCGCCCGCGCGTAGGTCGGCTCGAGTGCGATCGCCCGGCGCAGGAGGGCCTGCGCCTCCATGTTCTGCTCGCGGTCGAACTTGTTCAACATCACCACGGCGCGGGCGACGAGTCCCCAGGCGTCTATGCTGTCGGGTGGGTTCGAGGCCGCCCGGAAGCCCTCCTCAGCATAGAGGTGCGGCTCGACGATGGCGACCACGCGCTCGGTGATCTCGTCCTGGACGGCGAAGAGGTCGCGCAGCTCGCGGTCGTAGCGATCGGCGCAGATGTGCTTGCCGCTCTCCGCGTCGATGAGCTGCGTCGTCACCCGCATGCGCCCGCCGGCGACGCGCACGCTGCCCTCGAGGACGTAGCGCACCCCGAGCTCCTGGGCGACCTGGCGCACGTCTGCCGCCTTGCCTTTGTAGGTGAAACTTGAGTTGCGGGCGATGACGAACAGCCAGCGCAGGCGCGCGAACCCTGCGATCAAGTCCTCGGTGATGCCGTCCGCGAGGTACTCCTGCTCCGGGTCACCACTCATGTTCGTGAAGGGCAGGACCGCGAGCGAGGGCCGGTCGAGCGGCTTCGGGGCTGCGGACGAGGCCGCGGCCGCGCTTGCATCGCCGGTGGCTGGGCTCTCCAGCATCTCCCGGAGCTTGAGGCCGGTATGGCTCTCCACGATCGCGAGCGTGCGCTCCGAGAAGAGCCCGGTCAGGAGCTTGTCGACGGTGGACTTTCCGAGCTTCGTCTTGAAGGCGAACTGCTCCCGCGAGACGCGCTCTCGAGCGAGATAGTCCCTGATGGCGGCCGTAATACGCCTTTCGGGGTCGATCCTAACCGGCCCCGTGCGCTCGAACGCAGCTGACGCGGTGCCTCCAGCCGGAGTGGCACCCTTTGAAGTCCGAGCAGCGAATACACGCACGGGCCGGCTGATGTTTTTCACCTGATACTCGCCACGGTCCTCCATCGGCACGGCGATCTTGCCTTCCACCTCATCGTGCACTTTTCCGGATACGCATATGCCCCCCGGCTCTGCGAGCTGCTCAAGTCGTGTGGCGACATTTACCCCCTCCCCATAGATGTCCCCGTCTTCCTGGATGATGACGTCCCCAAGAGTGATCCCCATACGCAGCTGGAGAGGCCCTTCAGGCGCCTCAGGAGCGCCTTTGCTTGCTAACTGCTCCTGCACTTGAAGAGCGCACCGAACGGCCTCCAGAGGGCTCGCAAACTCCACCAAGAAGCCGTCACCGGTGGTCTTCACGACTCGGCCGTGATGGGCGCTTACACGAGGCTCTAAAAGCTCGCGCTGGAGGGCTTTCAGGCGAGCGAGCGTGCCCTCCTCGTTGCGCTCCATCATCGAGGAGAAGCCGACTACGTCAGCAGCGAGAATCGCAGCGAGGCGGCGGGTGGTCATTCTGAACGCCTGCCTTCTTCTCCGTCGAACCGCCCTTTCACCGCGCTCATTGGCTGAACCGCCGATGACGAGGTTCATGGCAACCTCGCTCGTACTTATGCAACGATCCCAATCCGTCGAGGGCTGTACTGTGATGCACGGGCTCCCGCGTGAACGGCTACTGACCTTGAGAGCAACCGGGGCCTTCAACGCGCCCGCGGCGAGGAATGGACAACGAACAGCAACGGCTCGGATCTGCCTTAGAAGGCCGCCTAACGTGTACGCCGCCCCATCATCAGGACGCCTCCGCACCGGCGGCACTATCTCAAGTGGATGCCACCAACGAGCCGGCCGGGACACCTATCTCGGACCACCCCGAGGCTTCAATCCCCCCCGCCCTGGGCCGGGCGGTTTTCGAAGCCGTCCAGCTGCGCCGCGGGAGCTGTGGTGGGCGGAGCGCTCTCGCCATGGCGCTCACCCGACCTCCAAGCAGGAGCGGCCCTTTTTGCCCCCTTGAAACTCGCTCGGATTTTCCTAGTTTTTCGATGCGCCAAGGCTCCTGCCGGGGCTTGGCGAACGGGCGCCGGCCGGTGTCCGGCGCCCTCATACCCATGTTGCTCTTATGGAGGATGTGGATATGAGGTACGACTTCTCTCCCCTGTACCGGTCGACGGTTGGGTTCGACCGGCTCTTCGACATGCTCGACCAGGCGACCCGCGTCGAGCCGATGACCAACTGGCCGCCCTACAACATCGAGAAGCTGGGCGAGGACCAGTACCGGATTACCATGGCCGTCGCCGGCTTCACGCCTGAGGAGATCCAGCTCGTTCAGCAGGAGAGCACGCTTATCGTCACGGGCCAAAAGCACTCCGAGCCCGACGGCGTGCAGATCCTGCACCGGGGCATGGCGACGCGCGCCTTCAAGCAGAGCTTCGATCTCGCCGATCACGTGCAGGTCGTGGCCGCCAACCTCGACAACGGGCTCCTCACAATCGAGCTGAACCGCGAGGTTCCCGAGGCGCTGAAGCCTCGCCAGATCGAGATCGCCTCGAGCGGCGGGCCGAAGTCCGTCGGCCAGAACAACCTTCACCAGATCGACCAGGCCAAGGCAGCGTAAGCTTAAAGGCCCCCGTCACCCGCGGGCTTTGTCGCCCGCGGGAAAGGAAATGCTTGTGAACAAAGAGGAGAAAGAACCATGGCTGTAAAAGATCTGATCCCCTGGGGCCGCAGCCGCAGCTCGGTCCCGAGCATGATGCCGAGCGATGAGGTCAGCCCCTTTGTGGCGCTTCATCGCGAGATGAACCGGCTCTTCGACGACGTGTTCAACCGCTTCGACCCGGGCATGCCGTCGCTCCTCGGGCGCACGCCGGGCTGGCTCGGCGGGTCTTGGCCGAGCCTCGAGGTGAACGCGTCCGACAACGAGGTCCGCGTCTCGGCGGAGCTCCCCGGCATGGACGAGAAGGACATCGAGGTCCTCGTGGACAACGACGTCCTCACCATTCGCGGCGAGAAGAAATCCGAGAGCGAGGACCAGGGCCGGCGGCTTAGCGAGCGCTACTATGGTCGCTTCGAGCGCAGCATCGCGCTGCCCTTAGAGGTCGACGAGGAGAAGGCCGAGGCGTCGTTCAAGAACGGCGTGCTCACCGTCACCATTCCGAAATCGGCGACCGCGAAGGACACGGCGAAGCGCATCGCCATCAACGCGGGAAGCGACACCAAGCATTGATCGCATGCCAAGGCCGGGCGGGCCGCTCAGGCGAGCCGCCCGGCCGCCGCATCCTTCGCTCTAGGGCAAGCCGCATGATCGCGCGACCGCAGCTGGCTTCGGCCGGACCCAGCGCTGCGGTGTACCCATCAACATAGATGCGCTTTAGCGCTGCGCGGCCGCCGAAGTCCCTGAGGCAGCTTGGCGCGGCCCGCGACGGTCAGGGCCTCGATCACACCTCGCAAAGGGTCAGTGGGGCCCGGCCAGCGCCGGCCGGGGCCCTGTTCCCGGCATGACCCCCCCTCAGAGGCTCCTGCTCTCCACCGCACCGAGCGCGCCTGGCGTGCTTGCCGGGGGGCCGAAACGTGAGCGGCCGCTGGCGGCCTCTCTGAGCTATGCGAACGGCGTTCCTCAGTTGGTTCGGCCAGTAACGCCCAACGTGATTGCGCTCAGCCGCTCAACGCATTGCTCATTCCGACGTGTAGTCACCGAAACCTCATGGATGTACCCCACGGAAAGCTTTCATATCGCGGAGTAGGTTTTATTGGCGCCAACCGATAACGAGCCTTCCCAAATCGCATAGGTCGCGGCTCCGCACTCGCAACATCCAAGAACGAAGTTCAGGGTGGAAGGGTCCATCAGGTCGCGCAGGTCCGGCTCCGCCCCGAGCCACCTATCGAACTCAGTAGGCGCGAGGATCGCGGGCATGCGGTCATTGATACGAGAGACGAGCGCGTTTGCCGGGGCCGTTCGCTGTCGCTGGATGACCGCTCTTGGAGGATCACACCCGAAGCGCAGATGCGGACCTGGCCGCGCGTGAAGCGGGGAGGGGGAGCGAGCCCTCCCCAGGCTCCTCGGTTGATCGCCACAACAAACAGAAAGGGCGGCCGAAGCCGCCCTGAGTGGGGTCTCTCCACCCGAATCGGAGAACCATGCCCTCATGAAG
>JAJFBI010000234.1 GCA_020697385.1 Microvirga sp.
GCCTTGATGATCTGGACCCAGGTGGTCGCGATCATGCCGCCGAAGGTCACGTAGACCACCATCAGCACGCCCACCACGATCACCGCCACGGCATAGTCGAGCCCGAACAGCAGCTTGATGAGCTGGCCGGCGCCGACCATCTGGACGATCAGGTAGAAGCAGACGACCGTCAGCGAGCCGATGGCCGCGAAGGTCCGGATCTTCGTCTGGTCGAGCCGGTACGACGCGATGTCCGCGAAGGTGAAGCGGCCCAGGTTGCGCAGGCGTTCGGCGACCAGAAACAGGATGATCGGCCAGCCGACGAAGAAGCTGATGATGTAGATAAAGCCGTCGAAACCGGTGGTGAACACCAGGCTGGACAGGCCGAGCAGGGTCGCGGCGGACATGTAGTCGCCGGCGATGGCAAGGCCGTTCTGGAACCCGGTGATGCCGCCGCCCGCCGTGTAGAAATCGGCGGTCGATTTGGTGCGGCTGGCCGCCCAGTAGGTGATGCCAAGCGTCGCCACCACGAAGATGAAGAACATGATGATTGCGGTCATGTTGACCGCCTGCTTCTCCACTCCTGCGAGATCGGCAGGTGCGGCGAACGCGGGGTCCGCGAGAGCCGGAAAGACTGCCAGAGCCAGGGCGGCGGTCATGAGCAGGGAACGATTCATTTCGCCGCCTCCCGGATCAGGGCCTTGGTGAGATCCTCGAAAGGGCCGTTGGCGAAGTAGGAGTAGACTCCGGTCAGAAACCAGGAGATCACGATGATCGCGGCCCCGACCGGGATGCCGACGGAGAGGGTCAGCTCGTCGCCCAGAGGCCGGCTGAGCAGGCTGGGAGCGAAGGCCACCACCATCATGAAGCTGTAGTAGGACACCAGCACCACGGCCGACAGGATGGCGGCGAGGCGTCCCCGCCGCTTGACTAGGATCTGGTAGTTCGGATTCTGGCGGACCCTGGCGTAGATCGGTTGGGACATAACGCCTCCTGTTCGTTGCTCATTGTCAACCGGTCTCTGGCCGGCTGGGGCGAGAACTTTCATGGTTTTCCTCCCTGCTTGTCATTGTTCAGGCGTGTGCGATTTCAGTAGTGAAAGGAAGCCAGACTCTGGTGCCAGGGCCGAGGACAGCGTCCGATCGGCCAGATGTAAAAGGAGGATTCTGCCGATGCTGGCATTTCCCTTCCGTTGGAAGGAAGAACTGTTACATCGCAATACGTTACGGCAGAATTGATCATTTTGCAGCTATGTGGTCACTGACCCACCATGCGACCGGCGGCATGGGCTCCGGTGTCGGCGAGATGGAGGGATCCCGTGCGGGGTGTCAGCGGTTCTGAAAGGCTGGCGAACGCTTCTCGATGAACGCGGCCATGCCTTCCTTTTGATCGTCGGTGGCGAAGGTGGTGTGGAAGAGACGGCGCTCGAACCGGATACCTTCGCCTAGAGTCGTCTCGTACGCCCGGTTGACCGCCTCCTTGGCCATCATGACGGCCGGTCGCGAGAGCGATGCGATGCGCTCCGCCGTCTTCAGCGCCTCATCAACCAACTCGGCCAGCGGTACGATCCGGCTCACCAGCCCGGCGCGCTCGGCTTCCTCCGCGTCCATGAGCCGGCCGGTGAGAACCATCTCCATGGCCTTGGATTTGCCGACGAGCCGGATAAGCCGCTGCGATCCACCCATGCCCGGGATTGTCCCAATGGTGATTTCGGGCAGACCGAACTTGGCATTGTCCGCTGCGATGATGAAGTCGCACATCATGGCCAACTCGCAGCCTCCACCCAGTGCATAGCCCGCGACCGCGGCGATCAATGGTTTGCGGCATCGGGCAACGCGATCCCATTGTGCCAAGTGGTCGCGTTGGAAAACGTCCGTATGGGTCAAGGATGCCATCTCGCGAATGTCGGCGCCGGCGGCGAAGGCCCGTTCGGAGCCGGTGATGACGATGCAGCCGACGCCATCATCCGTCTCCAGACCATCCAAGGCGATCAGCAGCTCGGTGGCCAACAAACTCGATAGGGCGTTAAGCGCCTGCGGTCGGTTGAGCACGATCAAACCGACGCGGCCTCTCTGCTCAACGCGAATGGTCTCCAAGCGTTTTTGGGAAGTGGCCATATATCTCACTCCTAGTGTCTGACGATTTTTATTTTTGCTGTGGCGTAACCGAGCTTCTTTTATTTTGCCGTGGCGTAGCCGAGCTTCTTCAAACATTGTGGCAGGTGTTGAGGAGGCCGCCGCCGAACCAGCGGGGGAAGGGCGACCGGGAAGCGTCGAAGACGGCATCCCAGCGCCGGAACCAGGAAATCTCCTCGGCGGCCTGTTCCCAGAAAAGGCCGGGTCCGGCCAACGAAGATGCATGGATATCATCGTAACGACTTTGCATGGACGTCTTCCCTATCAACATGTTTGTTTTTGATATTTTCTTTTTGATGGCGCTTAGGCGCGGACCTTGACGTAGGATCCGGGCGCCGCTTCCAGCGGCTTCAAGGCCCCGGCGCCGACCACCCGGGCCGGTACCTTGCCGTCATCGGCAGCGGCAAGCCATGACGCCCATTCAGGCCACCATGACCCCTCATGCCGCGTGGCACCGGCCAACCAGTCATCGGCCGCCGGCGGCAGTTCCGGATTGGTCCAGTAGCCATGTTTCTTCGCGACCGGAGGGTTGACGATGCCCGCATTATGTCCGGACCCGCCGAGGATGAACCGGGTCGGCCCGCCGAACAGATGCGGACCCGAGTAGGTCGCGCGCCAGGGCGCCACGTGATCGTCGTGCATCGACACGAAGCATGTCGGCGTCTTGATCTTGCCGAGATCGATCGGCACGCCGTCAATGACCAGTTGGCCCGGTTTCGGCAAACGGTTCTCAAATACGATGTTCCGGATGTAGAAATTCAGCATCTTCGCCGGCATGTGTGCCGGATCGGCAAACCAGTAGGTCATGTCGAACGGCAGGGACTCCTCCGCCAGGAGGTAATTGTTCACCACCGCGGACCAGATCAGGTCATTGGCCCTGACGATGCTGAACAGCCGCGCGAGATCATGGCCTTCTAAGAAACCTTTCTTTTCCAGATAACGGTCGAGCTTAAGAAGGCGGTCTTCGTCGAAGAAAACCGAAAACTCCCCGAGATCGGAGAACTCGGTCAAGGTCGCCAGCAGGGTCGCCGATTTGACGCGGGTATCGTTCCTGGCCGCCTGCCAGGCGAGCATCGTCGCCGTCAGCGTGCCACCCAGGCAGTAGGCCACGACGTGGGCTTCGCGCTCGCCCGTCGCCTGCTCGATGGCATCCAGGGCCGCAAGCGGCCCTTCCTTCATGTAATCGACGAAATCCTTGTCACGGTGCTGCTTGCCGGGGTTGACCCAGGATATTGCAAAGACGGTATGTCCCTGATCAACCAGCCATTTCAAGAAGCTGTTCTTGGGCTGTAAATCAAAGAGATAATATTTGTTGACCCAGGGTGGCACGAACAGGATTGGTGTCTTTGAAACATCCTTGGTGCTTGGATTGTATTGGATCAATTGCATCAGGTCATTCTGATAAATGACGCTGCCCGGTGTGGCTGCGATATTCACCCCGACCTTGAACGTCTCGGGAGCACGGTTCTTCACCAAGGCGTTGTTCCTGGTGAGATCGTCCAGGAAATTCGACATTCCGGCGAGGAGATTTGCCCCTCCGGTCTCCATGGTTTTGCGGGCCACCACCGGGTTGGTGAGGACGAAATTGGTTGGTGCGATGGCATCGATATACTGGCGCGTCAGGAACTGAATCTCCGCCCTGGTCCGTTCGTTCACACCGGGTGTTTCGGCGACAAGGTTCTGAATCCACCGGGAGCCAACGAGGTAGGACTGCTTGAGGAAATCGTAGACAAGCTCATTGGTCCAGGCATCATCTTTGAATCGGCGGTCTCCGGGGGCCGGCTGCACATAAGGCGGCACCTCCTCGCCCAAGGCGCGGCGCGTGAGGTTCTGCCAGATCCCGGCATAGTCCTGCCACAGCTTCATCTGGGCCTCGGCGAGCTTGACCGGGTTCGACAACAGTCCCGCCGTGAATTCGCAAAACGCCCGCCCCATGACAGTCGGATCAAGGGGCATGATCTCACGGCCGCCCTGATGACGCTCGACGGAAACCTGCGTCAGTTCCTTGGTCTTCTCGGCGATTTCGATGAGACGGCGCCTTGCATCGGCAAGCTTGGCGGGATCTGTGGGAACGAGGCTCGGAAATTGGCGTTCCTTGGTCATCGATCAGTCTTTCTTGAAAAATAAGGGTTTTCCAGTCGGGCTGCGGCGGGGCCGTTGCCATCATGCCGCTTGTTCAGCGAACGACGATCGCGCCTCATTCCTGGAGAAGGCGGCGGGCGATCACGACCCGCATGATCTCGTTGGTGCCTTCAAGGATCTGATGAACCCGCAAATCGCGCAGGTAGCGTTCAATCGGATATTCCTTGATGTAGCCGTAGCCGCCATGAAGCTGCAGCGCCTCATTGCACACTTTGAAACCCACATCGGTTGCGAACCGCTTGGCCATCGCGCAGTACATCGTGGCGTTCGGGTCCTTCCTGTCCAAGGCCGCGGCCGCGCGGTGCACCATCAGCCGCGCCGCCTCAAGCTCCGTCGCCATGTCGGCCAGCCGGAACTGTACGGCCTGGAAGTCGGCGAGCGCTCTGCCGAACTGCTTACGCACCGTAACGTGGTCGCGAGCTGCCTGAAGACAGGCACGGGCACCGCCAAGCGAACAGGCCGCGATGTTGATGCGCCCACCGTCGAGCCCCATCATGGCAATCTTGAACCCGTCGCCTTCGGCGCCGAGCCGATTGGCGACCGGCACGCGGCAGTCATCGAAAATCACCGCCGTAGTTGGCTGGCTGTTCCAGCCCAGCTTCTTCTCCTTTTTGCCGAAGGAGAGACCGGGGGTTCCCTTCTCGACGACGATGGTGGAGATGCCTTTTGGCCCCTCGTCACCGGTCCTGACCATGCACACGTAGATGTCGCTGGCACCTCCCCCGGAGATGAACGCCTTCTCGCCATTGATCACATAATGGTCGCCGTCGCGCTCGGCACGGCTGCGCAAAGAGGCGGCGTCGGATCCCGCCCCGGGTTCGGTCAGGCAGTAGCTCCCGAAATGATCCATCGTGGTGAGTTTCGGCAGAAAGCGCAGCCTCTGTTCGTCGCTGCCGAAACGATCAATCATCCATGATGCCATGTTGTGGATCGAGCAATAGGCGGACGTCGAGGGATCCGCTGCGGCAAGCTCTTCAAAGATGATCGCGGCATCCAGGCGGGTAAGTGCCGAACCACCGACATCGTCGCGGATATAGATGCCAGCCAAACCCTGCGCTGCCGCCTTACGCAGCGCCTCCACAGGAAAGATGCTCTCTTCGTCCCATTGCGCGGCGTGCGGCAGGAATTCCTCCTGCGCAAAGGCCCGGGCCATATCTTGGAACGCCTGCTGTTCCTCATTGAATTCGAAATTCATGGTTCAGGTCCTCCTCCCTTTGGAGCACTGTTTTTTTGCCCTGCCTGCAGGGCTCTTTGATGTGTATCTGGC
>JAJFBI010000235.1 GCA_020697385.1 Microvirga sp.
AAGCTGATCGGCATCGACCTGGTGGCTTTATGCGAAGCCGGCAACCTGTTCATCGAGCAGGTCGACGCCGCCGAACTCTCACCGGGCGAGTTCACCGACCGGGTGCGCACCAAGATCCATCGCCATGGGGTGAAGACGGTCGTGATCGACGGTCTCAACGGCTATCAGGCCGCCATGCCGGAAGAGGAGTTCCTGACCCTGCATATCCACGAGCTGCTGCAATACCTGAACCGGCAGGGCGTCTCGACCTTCCTGACGGTCGCGCAGCACGGGCTCGTGGGCGACATGAAATCTCCGGTCGATGTCACGTATCTCGCCGATACCGTGATTCTGCTGCGCTATTTCGAGGCCTATGGCCAAGTCCGGCGCGCGATCTCGATCATCAAGAAGCGGTTCGGTTCGCACGAGAACACCATCCGCGAGATGCGGATCACCAATAAGGGGATTGTCCTCGGCGAACCCCTGGAGGGCTTCCAGGGCATTCTGCGCGGCACTCCGGTCTTTACCGACAACGACCGCGCGCGGCTGCTCAAAGATCGCTCCGAATGAACGACAGCCTTCATTCGCTCTCGGAACGCGCGATCATCCTGGCGCCCCATGGGCGGGATGCGGCAATCGCTGCCGACATTCTGCGCAGCGTCGGGATCACGTCGGAGATCTGCCCCGACATGCCGGCGCTCATGCGGGAGATCGCCCAGGGTGCAGGCTTTGCCATCGTCACCGACGAGGCGCTCCGCACCGCGGACCTGAAGGATCTCTCCCGCTGGCTGTCGGATCAGCCGCCGTGGTCGGATTTCGCGTTCGTGCTCCTCACCCTTCGCGGCGGGGGCATCGAGCGCAATCCGGCCCTGGGGCGTCTCTCCGAGGTTCTCGGCAACGTGGTGTTCCTGGAGCGTCCCTTCCACCCCGGCACGCTGGTGAGCGTGGCGCGCTCCGCCCTGCGCGGGCGGCGCAGGCAATACGAGGCCCGCGCGAGGCTCGAGGACCTGCATCAGGGCGAGGAGCGCCTGACATCTGCTCTCGATAAGGAGAAGCGAGCGGCCGAGCACCAGCGATTGCTCATCGACGAGTTGAACCACCGGGTGAAGAACACGCTGGCCACTGTGCAGTCCATCTCGGCCCAGACGTTGCGCACGGCGGACACGAAAGAGGATGCGCGCGAGGCGCTCGAGAAGCGGCTTCTCGCCCTCTCCCGGGCGCATGACGTGCTCACCCGGGAGAGCTGGGAAGGAGCGGACCTGGTGGAGGTCATCGAGAAGGCGATCGAACCCTATCAGGTTTCGGGGGAACGCCGGTTCCACATCAAGGGACCGCATGTGCGCGTGACGCCCCGCATGTCGCTCGCGCTCGCCATGGCCATGCATGAGCTGGCCACCAATGCCGTGAAATACGGCGCCCTGTCGAACAAGACCGGCACCATCGAGGTGTCATGGAAGGTTCAGAACGGGGCTGCGCCTCCCAGGCTGGCCCTGAGTTGGACGGAGGTTGGAGGACCGCCCGTGGTTGCGCCGCGCCGGCGCGGCTTCGGATCCCGGCTGATCGAGCGCACTCTGGCCAATGACCTGGACGGTCAGGTGGAAATTGCCTTCGGGCCATCAGGGGTCGTCTGCACCGTCGACGCCCCTGTTGCCTAAAGCATCGGCCCCAAAAGTGGCCTTGCACTTTTGGGATTGATCCGATGCTCTCGACTTTCGAAGAACGTTTGCTGAGCAACGCGCAGCATTCCGGTCAAATCTAAGCAGTATTGTCGCCACAATCGGCATCAAGGATCCGTGGATCTGATTCCAGCCAACGGTTGCGAGGGCTCATGACCCGTAGGGATCGCGTTGTGCTCTATGGCCGCCTCGGCCTCATCCTGATGGCCTTTGCCATGATCGGCGGTGTCGTGGCCGAACCGCTTCTCCGGCCCCTGATGTCGTCACGGCTGACGATTGCCCAGAAATAGCTCGTGCTCGCGCAGGAGCAGCACCGGAATCACAAGTCGGCCTCGGCTGGCAATTCCGAGAACCATGCGGAACCGATCGCATCCGGCCCGATTGGCCTCTACGGCTCAAGCTTCAGGAACACCCATGCCGCGCTACTTCTTCAACGTGCATATCGGTGGCGACGCGCTCGCCGATCCCGAGGGACAGGAACTGCGCGATGCGGATCAGGCTTGGGAGGTGGCGCAGGCCATGGCCCGGAACCTGATGAGCACCGAGTTCGAGCGGCCGGTCAACTGGGCCACGGCCCATATCGAGGTGAAGGACGACCTGGACGAGATCGTTCTGGAGTTCCCTTTCCTGGAAGCGATCCCGTTCACGCAACAGGCCCATTGAGGCTTCAAGGCTCGCCAAGGAGCGCGCTTCACGCGGGTTGAGCCCTCCGAACAGTACAAAGCTTTGCTTTTTTCCCTAAAGGAAGCTCAGGTTCGGCAGAAGTTAACGGAATAACCACACCTGGGGCGGATGGTGGCGGGGATCGTCGCTCCCAGGCCTCCATCGAAACCATTGTGCCCGCCTCCCTGATCATCACCCTCAGCATCGTTCTCGCGGTGGCCGTCCTGGCCGGCGCCATGCTCCTGCTGGTGCGCGGCTACACCGACGATCTCGCGCGCGCCGAAGGCGATCTGGCAAACCTGGCGCTGACCCTCCAGGAGCGGACGGACGGCATCCTGCAATCCATCGAGGGCGTTCTGCGGGATCTCGTCGAGCGCATTCCGCAGGCCAGCCTCCGGGCATCGGAATTCGACGGCTTCGCCGGGTCGCAGGCCACGAAAGCCGTTCTGGTCGGCGCCTCCTGCTCCCTGCCCCAGTTCGTGCGCATCGACCTCGTCAACGCCCGCGGCAGGCTCGTCGGCACCTCGAACCCGCGCCCAGTGTCGGATCCCATCTACCTGACGGGCGCATCCTATTACCAGGTCCTCTCGACGGATTCCTCGCTCACCTCTTATCTCAGCGAGCCGATGCGAATCCGCACCACGGGCAAGAAGGTTCTGTCGCTGGCGCGCAGGATCAACGATACGGAAGGGAACCTCCTCGGCATCGTCGTCTCCACCATCGACCTCAGCCATTTCGAGACGCTCTACAAGGAGCACCTGCGCAAGCCCTCCTCGGCGGTCACGTTCTATCGGCGCGACGGCGTCGTTCTGGCGCACATTCCGAATTCGGAGCGGGCGTTGGGTCGCAAGATCTGGAAGCCCGACACGCCGCTGCAGCGGATGATCGCGAAGAACAGCCCGACGCTCATTCGTGACGTGAGCTGGATCGACCGGCAGGAGCGGCTGTTCGCGCTGCATCCGCTGGCCAATCAGCCGGGCGGCATTGCGGTGAGCCGCACCGTCGCGGAGCTCATGGCCGGGCAGCGCCTCGAGGCGCGTGTGGTCGGGTTCATCGCCTATCTCATGGGCGTTGCCGTCGACACGGCGAGCCTGATGGGCTTGAGGCATGTGAGAACCGGAATCCTGAGAGCCGCGAGCGAGAGCTACCTGTCGCGCCACGATGTTCTAACCCGGCTTCCCAACAGGCCGTTCTTCATCGAGGAGTTGAGGCGCACATACCTCGCTTCGCAGAGAACCAGTACCGACTTCGCCCTGCATCTTCTCGATCTCAACCGCTTCAAGGACATCAACGACAATCACGGCCACGGCGCGGGAGACGAGATCATCCAAACGGTGGCGCGGCGCCTGCGCGAGCGTCTGCGTAAGAGCGACTTCCTCGCCCGCATTGGCGGCGACGAGTTCGCCATCATTCAAA
Source organism: Microvirga sp. (assembly GCA_020697385.1). Taxonomy (GTDB): domain Bacteria; phylum Pseudomonadota; class Alphaproteobacteria; order Rhizobiales; family Beijerinckiaceae; genus Microvirga. The sequence continues at coordinate 3,735 of JAJFBI010000235.1, forward strand.
GGCCGGTCAGGGACCGGCAGCAGGTCACGGATTTCGTCACCGCCATCCAGGCCGCCATGAAGACGCCCTGCACGGCGGGCAACACGGAGATCGACGTGGGGTTGTCCGCCGGCATCGCTGTTGCGCCCTCGGACGGCAAGACCGCGACCGAACTCATGCGAGCGGCCGACATTGCGCTCTTTGCGGCGAAGTCCGACCCCGCAGGCGGCTATCGGTTCTACGATCCGAACATCCAGGATTCCCGCGCGGAGCGCCGCGCTCTCGAGGGAGCCTTGAAGAGCGCCCTCGACAACCGAGAGTTCGAACTGTTCTACCAGCCGATCCTCGATCTCGCGACGAACCGGATGTGGGGCTGCGAGGCTCTGGTGCGCTGGAAGCACGCCACGAAGGGGATGATCCCGCCGCTTCAGTTCATCCCGACCGCCGAGGAATCAGGCCTCATCGCGCCCATCGGCGACTGGATCTTGGAAGAGGCTTGCTCGACGGCCATGACCTGGGGCCTTCCGTTGAAGGTCGCGGTCAATCTCTCGCCGGTGCAGTTCAAGCGCCGGGATGTTTTCGCGAGCGTCACGAAGGCCCTGAACCTGTCCGGCCTGCCGGCGCATCGCCTCGTCCTGGAGATCACGGAATCCGTCAAGCTTAACGAGGAAGCGACAGCGGCGCTCAGGCGGCTCAAGACCCTGGGCGTGGGGATCTCGCTCGACGATTTCGGCACCGGCTATGCGTCGATGAGCTATCTCAGGAGCTTTCCCTTCGACAAGATCAAGATCGACCAGTCCTTCGTGCGCGGCATGATGGAATCGGCGGGCAGCCGTGCGATCATCAAGGCGACGATCGGGCTTGCGAACGACCTGAAGATGAGCACGACGGCCGAAGGCGTCGAGACGCAGGAGCAGCTCAACGCCCTGCGCGTGGCCGGCGCCTCGCAGGCTCAAGGCTACCTGATCGCCAAGCCCATGCCCCGCGAGGCGCTTGCGGCTTTCATGGCTGAGGTTGAAGGTATTCAGCAGCCAAGGCGAGCCATCGCCTGATGATCCTCGACGTCGGTCAGGTCAGGCGGCCTGCGGCCATGAGTGCTGCCTCTCCGCCTCGAGCAGCTGCTCGGCCCTGCGGGTGAATTCGTTGCCGGGCAGGCCCGGCTCGATCGGATCGAGATAGGAGACCGAGATGGTCCCTCCCCGCTTGACGGGCCGGTCCACGCCCCAGAAATGCCCGGAATTGAGGGCGACCGGCAGAACCACCCGGTCGAGCTTCGCATAGAGAAGCTCGACGCCGCGCTTGAACGCGATGGGCTCGGAGACGGACTTGCGGGTGCCTTCCGGGAAGATCAGCACGGAACGCCCTTGAGCCAGGGCGGCCCGGCTCTCGTCCACCATCTTCCGGACGGCCTTCGAGCCGCTCTCGCGGTCGATCAGGATCATCGGCGACTTGCGCAGGAACCACGAGAAGATCGGGATGGTCAGCAGTTCCTGCTTCGCGACGATCGCCACATCCGGGAAGAGCGCCAGAAAGGCCAGGGTTTCCCAAGTCGATTGATGATTGGCGATGATGAGGCAGGGCTCGTCGGGAATGTTGTGAAGGCCGCGCTCGGCATAGGTCAGGCCGACGATCCGGCTCAGGCCGAACAGGATGCCGCGCGCCCATAGCCGCGAGGCCAGGCGCACGCCGCGCTCAGGCGAGCCGCAAAGCCACAGCACGGCGAGAACAGGCGCGAAGAGACCGGTCCAGAGAGCCAGATAGACGTCGAAGAGTTTGGAGCGGAGAAGCTGCATGAC